>NZ_JBSIBZ010000007.1:0-156795 GCF_058245575.1 Streptomyces sp. UF-297
CGCGAGGACCCGGTAGCCGCCGGGCAGATGGCCGGTGAGCGCGTCGAAGTCGCCGCGGCCGCACGCCCAGCCGTGGACGGACCGCCTCACGCTCGCCCAGCTTGATCGCGGTGAGCAGAAGCCACCCAGCCCGAGCTCAAGCGGACAGCGTGACTGCGGGCCGCTGGCCGAGCCACTGCTCGGCGTCCCATGCCTGGAACCGCTCTACCTCGACGAACCCCAGCTTTGCCGCGAGGCGCATCGAACCGACGTTGGCGGTCTGGGTGGCGAGCACCACCGGCTCGCCGGGAAGGACGCCGTCGAACCAGTCGAGTGCCGCCGCGCACGCCTCGACGGCGTACCCGAATCCCCATGCGCGCGGCAGGAACAGGTAGCCGAGATCGGCCTTCCCCGCCGCGGCAGGACGATGGTGTCCCGGTGCCCTCCTGAGCAGGATCTGACCAATCATCGCCCCGTCGAGCTCAACGACGAAGCTCCCGGGCCACCGCTCGGGCACCTCGGGCAACTCGTGCTCAAGTTCGTCACGCGCCCGCGGACCGCCGAGGTAAGTGTGCACCTCCGGCGACGCCAACAGCTCGATGAACGCCGCACGGTCCCGGGCCTCGGATTCACGGAGCACGAGCCTCTCGGTCCGGATCGGGGCAGGTGGCCAGACGACGGGGCCAAGGTCAGTCATGCCAGCCAGCCAAGCAGCAGGATCGGTAACGATCAAGACTCGCGGGCCGCTCAACTCACCTACCCCGCGCTCCTCGCATCCCCTCGCCAAGCCAACAAGCCGCACGGCTTCGTCTTGCGGATTCAAAGATTGGGTTCTCAACGGCAAGACGAATCTTCGTGGTCAGCCCGCCACGCGAGCGTCCGATCGCGTCGTCGGCGGGATCGCCAGCCGGGCCCCTCTTCGCGGGCCACGGCGCCGTTCCGGTGGACGCGCACGATCGTGGAGTCCACCGCGACGGCCCACTCCAGGTCACTGTCGGCGTCGGCTTGGGCGAGCAGCGCGGTGACGGCCCGATCCCCGGTGCCATCGATGGCCCAGTTCCTCAGCCTCGTATGGACGCCCTTCCACAAGCCGTACTCGGCGGTGAGGTGCACTCACTGCGAGCCGGTTCGGAACTTCCATGCGATTGCGTCGGTCACCTGCCGGTGATCACGCCACCGACCACCTCGCCTTGGCGTCCGGTCAGGCAACAACGGCTCTCTCCGTGCCCGCTGCGCGTCGGTCAACGACACGGCCAGAGCAACGATCTGATGCTCGGAAAGAAGTGCCCTCCCGGTTCGGTGTCCCGTCAGACGTCCTCCGCAAGATCAGCCGGAAGTGATCTTTCCAACCCGATGCTCGTGTGACTTCCTGGATCGGCAACCGTAAACAGCAGTCGGTGAAGGGATGACGATGAGCACTTCCCCCGAAGCAACCGCAGGTGACGAGAGCTCCACCCCGGCGAAGACGGCCGGGTTGCCCGATTCGGGCACGGTGGTCTCCTGGGCCAATGTCCGGAGCAGGTTGCGGATGGGGGTCCTGCGTGAGTCAACCAAGGACGGGGCCGAGGTCCACCAGTCCCTCGCTTCCCCGAGGGATCACCAGCGGTGGCGGCTGGTCGTGGTGGGCCAGGACAACGGGGATGCCCTGTACACGATCGAGAACGTGCGCAGCGGCAAGGTCCTGGAGGTCGTCGGAGCACAGAAGGCGGACGGGGCGTTGGTCGCGCAGCGCACCTACGAGGGTGACGACGCACACCACCAGCAGTGGAAGCTGATCCCGGTGGGCTCCGAGACCGGCACCCCGCGGGTGTACGAGATCGCGAACCGGAACAGCGGGCTTTCCCTGCAGGTCGACACCAACGCCCGTACGGCGATCAAGCAGCACGGGGCGGAGGGGGGCGACCAGCGAGGACGCCAGTGGCAGCTGCTCCCGGTGTGACGCACGAGGGGGTTAGGGGTGAGGACGCCCTGCCCTCTTCGGAACCCCGGAGCCTGCGGCTACGGGGTCGTCCGGTGCGACACCAATCGCCTGGAACGCGATGTCGACGTTGAGACCGCATTCGGTCACGTCGCGGGCGGCCTCGCCGCATGGATGGCCGCCCGCGCTTCCTGGAACACTCCCTTGTGGCGCCGCCGCGTGGCGAGGTCCGGGACTCCCGCGTGCTCGGTCAACCGTTGTTGCAGGACCGCGTTGTCTCCTTGAGCCGATGGTTCTCGGCCTTGAGCACATGGACGGTCCGGGCCAGGTGCTGGGCTTGGGAGCCAGGGTCTGTTGCGGAAGTGGCTCTTGGGATCCATCTAGCTGACGGGATTCGTGATGACCAATGCCGCTGCTATGCGGATTGCCTGCTGGTGGTGGCTCCCGCTGCGGTGAGAAGTTCGATGGTTTCGGGGTGGGGGCCTTCGTTGGCCCAGTCCAGCGGGGAGCGGCCCGTTCCGTGGTCTTCGCGCACGTTCGGATCGGCACCGTGCGCCAACAGCTCGCGCACCATTTCGGTGCGTCCCCAGCACGCGGCTGCGCACAGCGGAGTGCCCTCCGAGCCCATTCCGCCGCTGCTCTCGGTGTCGGGGGAGGCACCGGCCTTGAGGAGCATGCGGGCGATATCCACTTCTCCGGTGACGGACGCCAGATACAGGGGGGTGGTCCCCTCGCCGTACAGCTTGTTGGGGTCGCCCCCAGCCCGCAGTACCGCCTTCACGTCGGCAGTGTCGCCCATCAGAATTGCGCCGAAGAGGCGCCGGGAGAGCTTCTTTTGCTGTCGCTGGTTCATAAAGGCCGAGGTTAGCGACTGGGTACGTGGGGAGGCCAGTCATATCCATTCGTTGATGCCGCATTCGACCGTGCGGCGCTCGCGGTAGCCGGCTTTGCCGGACTTCGTTGGGCGACCGCCGTGCGAGCCGAGCCGTCCTTGTTGCCGCTATCGACGAGTGGTGGTGACGTACTGGTCCGACGACAACTCGAATACCCGTACTCGCCTGCCGCAGGTGGGATTGACGGTCTCATGGACCGGATGCATCCCCAGTTTGGTCATGATTCGTTCGGAGGCGTCGTTGCCCACTTGAGTGATGCTGACGATCCGCTCCAGCCCTCGCTCTTCGAACCCGAACCGTACGGCGGCCGCAGCGGCCTCGGTGGCCAAGCCCTGACCCCAGTGGGAACGTCCCAGCCGCCAGCCGACCTCAACCGCCGGCAGTATCTCCGGCAAGAAGTGGGGCACCGAATGGCCGGTGAACCCGGCCAGTTCGCCGGTGGACCGGATCTCCACGGCGAAGAGGCCGAAGCCTTCTGACTCCCACTCGTTCTCCCATGCCTGGATTCCGCTGCGAGTCTGCTGTTCGTCACGGACGCTGCCGTCACGGATCCACCGCATGACCTCGGGGTCGGCGTTGACGGCAGCCATGGGCGCGACGTCGTCCTCGCGCCAGCGACGCAGGATCAAACGGGGAGTCTCCAGCGTGACCATTCGATCATTCTGGATCACGAAGGGGGATCTCCGCCATGCTCATCAGGTACTTGCGATGCACGCCCTGGCTTGAGTTTTCGCCTCTGACCACGTGGTGAGAGTTGCCGCGCGGCACGAAGGGGCAGGTCGCATTGCTCTCGCTCATCCCGGCTCATGGGACGCAGCCACTACGGCCGACCGCTCCTCCCGGACCGGCGGCGTCTAATGATCTGCGTGCTGCCCGTGCGAGGTCTCAGGCTGCCGTATCCACGTACCCAGGAGCCGAAGCGCCTCTTCGGAGCTGGAGCCTTCCTCGGCGGTGTAGACACTCAGCCGCTGGTCCGGGTCGGCGGGCAGGGTGAGGGACTCGTAATGGAGGGTGAGCGGGCCGACGACCGGGTGGTGGAAGTGTTTGCTGCCATGCGTGTGCCGGTACACGTTCTGGTCGGCCCACCAGCGGCGGAAGTCCTCATCCTTGATGGAGAGTTCGCCGACGAGTTCGGCGAGGAGTGGATCGCGGGGATGGCGTCCGGCGTCGCGCCGGAGCGAGGCGACGATGTCCTGCGCGTGGGTGTCCCAGTGGGTGTACAGCGAGCGGGCGGTCTCGTCGCAGAACATGAACCGCACCAGGTTCCGCTCGCGGTGCGGCAGCGCGTCGAAGTCGGTGAGCAGCGCACGTGCCATCCGGTTGGACGCCAGTACGTCCAGTCGCCGCCCCAGCACGAGGGCGGGGGTGTGCTCGAGGATCCGGAGCAGGTCGCGCAGCCCCGGGCGGACCGGCTGCGGACGCGTCGCCGTGCGGCGGGGCCTGCCTGTGGCGGGCTTGGCGAGCTGGAACAGATGGGTGCGTTCGACGGGATCGAGGCGTAGCGCGCGGGAGATGGCGTCCAGCACGGTCTCGGAGACGTTCAGTCGGCGTCCGCGTTCCAGGCGTATGTAGTAGTCGACGCTCACGCCCGCCAGTTGCGCGATCTCTTCGCGGCGCAGTCCTGGCACGCGCCGAGTGCCGCCGTCGTCGGACAGGCCTGCCTGGCGCGGGGTGATCCGTGCCCGCCGGGAGCGGAGGAACTCGCCGAGAGCTGTGTTGCGGTCCATGACGTTCACGATAGGGCCCAAGATCGCCCCGGCGGCTCGCGAAGGGGGGACTGGCAGTCCCCCGGTCCGGCCGTCCCCGGGGTGAAGCGGCCCTCCCGAAAGCCGATCAGAGGCCGATTCCGGTGCTGAAGTGGAACGTGTCGAGACCGGCCGGGGCCCAACACCGCCCCGGTCGGCTTCTGTTCGCATCGCAACGTAAGGAACTCCTGTGTCGGACACCAAGACATTCCTGATCACCGGCGTCAGCACCGGCCTGGGCCGCGCACTCGCGCGGGCGGCGTTGGCCGCGGGCCACCGGGTGGTGGGCACGGTACGCACGCCCGCCGACGCACGGGCTTTCGAGGCGCTCGCCGGCGACGCGCACGCCCGCATCCTGGACGTGACCGACCATGACGCGGTGGACACAGTCGTGGAGGGGACCGAGCGTGACCTGGGCCCGGTCGACGTCCTCGTCGCCAACGCCGGGTACGGCCATGACGGCCTCTTCGAGGAGTCGTCGATGGATGACCTTCGCCGTCAGTTCGAGGTGAACGTCTACGGAACCGTGGCGGTGATCAAGGCCGTGCTGCCGCACATGCGGGAGCGCCGCTGCGGCCACATCATCGCCGTCACCTCGATGGGCGGGCTGATCACCATGCCGGGCCTCAGCTTCTACCACGGCAGCAAGTTCGCGGTGGAGGGCATCCTCGAAACGCTCGGCAAGGAGGTCGCCGATTTCGGCATCCATGTCACCGCCGTCGAGCCGGGCAGTTTCCGGACCGACTGGGCCGGCCGCTCGATGATCCGCGCACCCCGTGCGATCGCCGACTACGACGAGCTGTTCGAGCCGCTGCGCGCCCGGCGCGTCCACGGCAGCGGGCGCCAGCCGGGCGACCCGGACAAGGCAGCGGCCGCGGTGCTGCGCATCGTGGCGGCCGACCAGCCGCCGGCGCGCCTGCTGCTCGGCACCGACGCGCTTCGGCTCGTCCGGGCCGGACGCGAGGCCTTCGAGCGCGACATGCTGGCATGGGCCGAGCTGTCGGCCTCCACCGACTTCGACGACATCGGCCGGTCCGCCTGACGTCACTCGCTGTCGGGCCCCCAGCGCGGGGCCTCGACGGCGGCCGTCGTCACCAAGCCTGGCCGCCCTTGGTCCACCACAGCCGGACCTGCGCGTAGCCGTTCACGCCACCCAGCGCCTCCTGGTAACCGGGGGGTCGGAACTCAAGCTAGCGGGCCCTGAGATGCGACCGGCCACCACGTGATCCGTAAGAAGGCTCCTGGGCAAGGTGCCCGTTTAGAAAGCGGCAGTAGGTATCGGCTGCTTTCCGCAGGGCTGCACTCGCATACCGGTGCTAGCGCGGGCTTGGCGGCGCCTGGCCGGGTGAAGGTGACGATGCCGGAGCGGCGCCCGTGACACCGCGCACGGACGCTGCAGCATCGAGCCGCTGTGCCCCGCCCGGGTGGGGTACAGCGGCTCGGTGCCGGCGGTCAGGCGCCGCGTGCGCCTGCCGTCAGGCCGTCGGCGGGCAGTAAGTCCTCCCCGTAGAGGTCCTGGAGCCACTTGGCGCGGTAGACGGTGTCCAGGTAGCGCTCGCCGAGGTCCGGGGCGATGGCTACCGCGGTGAGGGTTTGTGCGTCGTTGCGGGCCAGCCAGTCGGTTGCGCCGCTGACCACCGTGCCGGTGGAGCCGCCGAAGAGGAATCCTCGGCGGGCCATACGGTGGCAGGCCCGGATGGTGTCCGCCTCTTCGACGCGGATCACCTCGTCCACGTAGGACTCGTCCAGCAGTGCGGGGCGGAGGCTGGTGCCCAGGCCGGGGATCATTCGGCGCCCGGGCGCTCCGCCGAAGGTCACCGAGCCCACGCTGTCCACGGCCACCACCCGTACCGGGTGGTGCGCGTCGCGGAAGTAGCGTGCGCATCCCATCAGGGTTCCGGTGGTTCCGGTGCCCACGAACAGCACGTCCAGATCCGGGAATTGGCGGGCTATGGCCGGGGCCGTCGTGTGGTAGTGCGCCTTCCAGTTGTCCGGGTTGGTGTACTGGTTGAGCCAGATGTAGCGGTCGTCGGATGCGCACAGCTCGCGTACGAAGGCGATGCGCGCGCCGAGATAGCCGCCGCTGGTTCCCGGTTCGGTGATGGTGTGGACCTGGCTGCCGAATGCTTCCATCAGGTCTCTGACCGATGGATTGCAGCGGGTGTCGGTCACGCACAGGAATCGGTAGCCCTTGTTTGCCGCGATCATGCTCAGAGCCACGCCCAGATTTCCGGACGAGGATTCGACCAGGATCGATCCGGGTGTCAGGGCGCCGCTGCGTTCGGCGGCCCTGACCATGGACATTGCGGCTTTCAGTTTGATGGAACCGGCGAAGTTGAAGCCCTCGCACTTCAGGAAGAGTGTGTGACCGAGGATTGACCGTAGGTCGACATAGAGCTCCTCCTCATTGAAGTCCATGGGCACGGAAATGACGGGCACGGTGCTCCCCCCTCGTGCGCAACGGTGCCTTGGTGCGCGACGTGCTTTGGTGTTCCGGTGTGTTCTGGGTTCCTGGGTGTGCGTGGTGAGTTCTTGCGTGTGTGTTCCGGGTTGCTGCGGGTGTGTTCCGGGTTCCCACGTGTGTTCTGGGTTCCTGCGGGTGTGCTCTGTGCGTCTGCGTCCGCTCATCCGTGGCGGCGCAGCTCGTGGAAGAAGTCGTCGATGATGTGCAGTTCGCTGGAGCGGGCCACTTGGTCGTAGACGTACTTGCCGAGCGCCAGATCCAGCACTCCGAGGCCGAAGGGTGAGAAGACCACCGGTCGGTCCGCGGGGATGGATGCCCGTCCGGCCATGACGTCGTCCAGCGTGCCGAGCAGGAAGTCCCGCCTGCCGGTGAGCTGTTCGGCCAGATGGGGCGAGGTCTCGGCCTTGAGGCAGTGCTCGATGTCGTCGACGATGTTGGCCGAGGCGAGCAGGATCTCGGGGGCCAGGTCGCGCAGCGAGATGTGCAGGACGAGCGGTCGGTGGGCGAACCAGGACAGGTCGCTGACGTGCGGACGGCCGGCGACGGTGGCGAAGACGACCAGGTCGCTGTGGCGGATGAGTTGCTCGGGGCTGCTGTGTACCGTGATGCCGCCGCCGGCCCCTGACTGTTCGAGGTAGGTCCGGAAGCCGCTCGCGCTGTCGGCGGACAGGTCGTACACACCGGTTTGCTCGAACGACCAGCCGGTGCCGGCCAGGAAGGTGTGAATGTAGCGGGCGATCAGGCCCGCGCCGAAGAACCCGACGCGTTGGGGGCGTGGCCGTCCGCGGCTGAGCCGGTCGGCCGCGAGCGCCGCCGACGCGGCGGTCCGGGTGGCGCTGATGATCGAGCTTTCCAGGCAGGCGAACGGGTAGCCGGTGTCCGGGTCGTTGAGGATGAGGACGGCCGAGGCGCGGGGAATGCCGGCCACCACGTTCTGCGGGAAGCTGGAGATCCACTTCAGGCCGTCCACCCTCAGCTGCCCGCCCAGCGAGGCGGGCAGGGCGATGATCCGGGAGGTGGGGCGGTCGGGGAAGCGCAGGAAGTACGAGGGTGGGTTCACCGAGTCACCGGCACCGTGCAGACGGTAGATGGCCTCGATGAGCTCCATGATCTGCTGCTCGCGCCCGTGCAGCGCTTGCTCGACCTGGGCGCCGGAGATCACCGCGAACGGCGGGACGGTGATCGGCTCGGTCGTCTCGGACTGGCCTGTGGCAGAGGACGTGGTGGTCATCGGCTGCTCACCTCGATCGTCGGCGAGCAGTCGGCCAGGCGGACCCTGTCGGCCAGTGCGACGAGTACTTCGCGTGGTCCTTCGAAGGGCTCCCTGCTGTGCGCGGTACGGACGTTGTCGACCAGCATCAGGTCCCCGCCCTGCCACGGCTCGCGCGCGGTGTGCGCTTCGTAGACGGCGTTCAGCAGTTCCACGGTGCTCCGGTCGATCGGATCGCCGCCTCCCCAACGGGTGTTGAACGGCAGTGCGTCGGCGCCGTACACCTCCACCAGGTACTCGTGCACCTCGGGGTCCATCGTCCACTCGTTGAGGAAGGCGACCTGGTTGAACCAGCAGCGGCGGCCGGTGACCGGGTGGCGCACCACGGCGCTGCGGCGCTGCCGGGTGCGCAGCCCGCCGTCCGGCTGCCAGGCGCATTCGATGGCGTTGGCGCGGCAGTAGCGTTCGACGGCGCCGCGGTCGTCGGTGCCGAAGGCCTCGGCGTAGGACGCGCCGATGTCCTCGCTGTATGTGCGCGTGAGCAGCCAGCCCTCGTGCTCGAACCGCCGGACCAGTTCGGCGGGCAGCGCGTCGAGGACGGTCGGCGCGTCGGCGACCGCGGTCGCGCCTCCTTCGGTGGGCGCGCTCAGGCAGGCGAAGAGCAGCAGGCCCGGGAACTCCAGCGTGTAGCTCAGTTCGTGGTGCATGCACATGGGCTGGTTCGACGGCCACGGCGTGGCGGAGTACACGCCGTGGCCGTAGGCCTGCCGGGGTGCGAAGGTCTCCATCTCGGTCATCACGTCGGGGGCCAGCTCCCGGAAGACGGCTCCGGTCCCGGCCACATCGCGCAGGCCCAGTCCGCGGACCAGGACCGCGCCGTGCTCGGCTACAGCGGTGCGTACGGCGTCCCGGTGCTCGGCTGCCCAGGCCGGTGGGTCGGCGGCGGAATCGGTGCGCAGGATCGGGGGTTTGCCGGGATCCAGGTCCACGGTGAGCAGGGCTGCTGAGGACGGTTGCGGCATGGCGATGTCCCTTCGGTCGTAGTGGTTGCCGTGGTGATGGGTGCGCCGGCGGGCCGGTCAGCCGGGGTTTGCGGGGGAGGCCGGCAGGCCGGCCGCGCGCAGCACGGTGTGTGCTGCGTTCGGGGCGTCAGCGGCGATGGTCACGGTGAGGGGCACGGACGGATTCTGGGCCGGCGGGGTGCCGTCCGAGGCGTCGAGGAACACTCGCTGTACGGGTATGCCGCGCGCTTGCAGCTGCCGGACCGTCTCCAGCGCGTACGCGATACCCGAGGAGTGGCCCCACAGCACGATCCCGTCCGGACCGCGCCGCGCAGCCTCGCTGATCCCGCTGACCTCGCTGATCGCGGCGATCTCCGTGACGGCCTGCTCGGCCACCTGTGCCGGCGAAGGGCGGGGATCGGCTCCGGGGGCCGGTTCCTGGCCGGGTGGCTCAACGGCGTACGGGGGCAACTCGACGCCGTACACCGCCATCCCGCTGCCGTGCAGGGCCTTGGCCACCGGCTCGAAGCCCGCCGCACTGTCCCCGGGCGAGGGGAAGCAGACCAGCACGCCGACCGGTGGCGCACCGTCCGGTGGCGATAGGGACCGCAGGAGCCGCCGCGGCGGCTGGGAGCGGCCGTCGATGTGGCCGGCCAGGTCGGCGAGGACCGGGTGGCGGGTGATGTCCTTCAGGGAGACGGCGCGGTCCAGGGAGATCGCCAGCTTCACCGCCGACAGTGACGTACCGCCCCGGTCGAAGAAGTGGTGGTGGCGTCCGATCTGCTCCTGCGGGACGCCGAGAACTTTGGCCCAGGCCTGCGCCAGCCGCTGCTCGGTCGGCGTACGCGGGGCGTGGGTGTGCGTGAGGCCGTCGTCCTTGGCATCGTCGAGTTGGCTCGCGAGTGCGGTCAATGCCCTGCGGTCGGTCTTCCCGTTGGCGGTCAGCAGCAGGCTGGTTTGCCGGTGGAAGGCGGACGGGACCATGTACGCGGGCAGCGAGGCGCCCAGGTGGTTCCTCAACTCCTCGATGTCCACGGGCCGTTGGCTGCAGTAGAAGGCCACCAGGTGTGCGCTGCGGCCGGTCCGCTCGGCGACCACTACGGCCCCGTCGCGGACGCCGGGCACCCGCAGCAGCGCGTTCTCGATCTCGCCGATCTCGATGCGGAAGCCGCGGACCTTGACCTGGGTGTCCCGGCGGCCGAGGAAATCCAGCTTGCCGTCGGGCCGCCAGCGGCCGTGGTCGCCGCTGCGGTACAGCCGTCGGCCCGCGCGGTGCGGATCGGTCAGGAAGGCCGGCCGGGTGCGCTCGGGGTCGTTGACGTATCCGCGGCCGACGCAGATGCCGGAGAAGACGATCTCGCCGGGGGCGCCGAGCGGCACGGGTGACAGGTGCTCGTCGACGACGTAGAGGTGCACGTTGCTCACGGGAGGGCCCAGCGGGACGCGGTCCCCGTCCGGCGGCCTGTCCATGACCTCGTGGTTGGTGTCGTCCGAGGTCTCCGTCAGCCCGTACGCGTTGACCAGTTTGATCGCGGGCTGGGCTGCGAACCAGCGCTGGGTGAGTTCCTTCTTCAGCGCCTCGCCGGTGACCGAGACGCACTGCAGGTCGGGCAGTGCGCGGGGGTGCCGCTCCAGGTGGGTCACGACGGCTTCCAGGTAGGACGGTACGACCTGGAGTACGCCGACGCGGCCGTCGGCGATCGTCTCGACGAACCGCTGGGCATCGAGGATCACTTCTTGGTCGACGAGGAGGGTCCGCCCGCCGACCAGCAGCGCCGAGACCAGTTGCCACAGGGAGATGTCGAAGCACTGGGGTGCGGTCTGGGCGACCACCTGCCCCGCGCCGATCCCCAGGTCGTCGATCTTGGCGTAGAGGTGGTTGAGCATTCCTGCGTGCTCGCACATCGCGCCCTTGGGCTCACCGGTGGAGCCGGAGGTGAAGTAGATGTAGGCGAGCTGGTCGGGCGCGATCGCCAGCTCCAGGTCGTCCTCGGCGCGGAACTCGCCGTGGTCCGCGCCGTGGCCCTCGCCGTGGTCCTCCTCGTAGGCGGGCACGATGGAGAGCACCTGCGTCGCGGGCACTGTCTTGAGTGCCTGGTCGAGGGCGGTGGTGCTGCCGGTTTCGGTCAGTACGAAGCCGCACTCGGCGCGGGAGAGCATGGCCGCGATGCGCTCGGCCGGGAAGTGCGGCTCGATGGGCAGGTAGACGCCACCGGCCTTGAGGACCGCCAGAACGGCGGCCATCCAGTCCAGGTTGCGCTCGGTCACCACCGCGACGACGTCTTCCCGGCCGAGCCCGCGTGCCAGCAGGGCCCGGCCCAGCCGGTTGGCGCGGCAGTTGAGCTCCCGGTAGGTCCACTGCCGCGTACCGTGCGCGGCGGCGACGGCATCGGGGTGTTCCCGTACCCGCTGTTCGAACACCTCGTGCGCGCGGCGGTCGGGCAGTTCGCGGTGGGGCCCGGCGAGCCCCTCGGTCTGGAAGCGGTGTTCGGCGGCGGACAGCAGGCTCTGGTGCCGGTGCCCGGCGTCCGGGTCGGCGGCCAGCAGCGCGAGCGCGGTGAGGTGATAGCCGGCGATCCTGGCGGCGCAGTCCGCGTCCAGCGCCTCGGTTCGGTAGCGCACCCGCAGCGCGAACTGCCCGCCGCTCTCCACGATGCCCACCCCCAGTACGGCGCCCTGGGCGAGCTCGCCTATGTCTCCGGCCGGGCTGAATATCGTCTCGAACGGCAGCTCGGTCAGGCCGAGTTCACGCCTGAGGCCGTCGAGCGGGACGTGCTGGTGCGCCAGTAGCGCCGCCTCGGTGCGACGTGTCTGCAGCGCCAGCGCTCGCCATGACCCGGGCTCGGTCGTCAGGTGGCAGGGCAGGGCGGCAGCGCCCTGCCCTGCGAGATAGCCGGTGGTGACCTCGCGCTCGCCGGACAGCGCAGCGAGCACCTTGGCGTGTACGGCCAGCAGCAGCGAGCCGAACGGCAACGCCAGGGCCTGCGCCCGCCGACGGGCCGCCGATACGAGGTCGCCGGGCATCGGCTCCTGGTGTACGGCGAAGCCCGGCGCCGGATCGAGAGTCCACCGCGGGATTGCGGTGAACCCGCCGGCGGTCAGCACCCCCCGCCAGAACTCACGGCCGTCGGTCACGGGCTCGTTCCCAGCCTCGTCCCCGGTCGTCTCCATCGACATGCTCATCGGTCATTTCCCCCCTCATTGGTGCCGCGGTCCCGCTCTCCCTGCGGTGACCGTGGTGCGGTGACCACAACTGCGGCAGTTGTCGCGGCCACGAAATGCTCTGCGTACGGTGATGACCACCCGCTGCGTACGGTTATGACGGCGCCCGGTGACTTCCGGTCATCCGTTCCGGATCCGGCCCCGAGGTAGAGCCGTATTGCTGCGGAGCCTCAACTCGGCGCTCCGTGGCGGGATTTCCGGCCCACCGTGCGCGCTCCGGGACTTCCTCGCCCTTCATGAGGAATGAGTCGGCGGCCAGCACCGCGCCGTGCCCCATCGTCACGCCGTAATGGACGAGGGCGCCGACACCCAGGGTGCAGCCGTCACCGAGCGTGCTGTGGTCGGACTTGAATGTTCCGTCCTCCTGCGAGTGGCACTGGATCGCGCTCCCCGCATTGAGCGTGCAGTCGTCACCGATGGTGGTGAGCGTCCGTTCCGACGGATAACAACCGTCGTCGAAGACCCTGCGGCCCAGCCGGACTCCCAGCAGCCGCCAGAGCACATTCTTGAACGGAGTGCCGTTGAGGGCGTTGAAGTGGGTGTCGGGCACCTTCCACAGGCGTTCCTGCCGCCAGAAGTTCGGGTCGTAGATGGAGCACGCCTGGGGCCGTAGCGGGCGAAATCGCGTGAGGCAGCGTTCCACCAGCACGAAATAGCCCGCCGAGAAGCCGAAGGCGCCCACCAGGCAGGCAGCGACCAGCAGCTGTCCGAGTGCGTCGTACCGCTCGACGGCTGCCAGGCCGAACAGTGTGAGCACGAAGAAGTGCAGCCACCGGATGCACAGGAAAAGGCCCATCGTGCGGATGTTGTGACGGTTCTTGGCGGACAGGCGGCGGCGCAGCTCGTCCCCGCGCCGGAAGTGGTCGAAGCGGGTGTCGCGCTCCACCGACCGGGGGATTTCGAAGCAGGGCGAGCCCAGCAGGCCCACCCCTTCGCGGATCTCCCCGTCGAGCGGGACCATCACCTTGGTCGCCAGCAGACAGTTCTCGCCCGTCCTGCCCCCTGCGGGATAAGCGATGTGGTTTCCCAGGAAGTTGTGTGCACCGATCGACGTCCGGGACACGCTGAAGGACGTAGCGGAGAATTCGGCGTTCATGATGGAAAGCCCGTCCGCGACCATTGTTCCGCTGCCCACCGAACTCAGGTACGGGTTTTCGTGTTTCAGCCCGATACCGAAGTTGGAGCCGGTCTGCTCGACGTGGGACAGGCCGTATCCGAGGTGGCGCAGGTAGTGGACGATGTACGAGCTGTCGCCGAAGAGCCAATGGAAGAACTTGACGTTGGTCAGGCGCGTGATCGCCCGGTGAACCGAGTAGTGGAAGCCGTACAGCGGATAGACCTTCCCCTCCTCGATCACCAGGTGCAGCAGACGCGGAAGGGTGAAGACCGTGGCAAGTCCCACGACGACGAGGCCGAAGAAGAGCACCAGGGACAGCAGCAGCGCATCGGTGTAGAACGCCGACGACGTGACCGACTCCGCATGCGGATGCAGCCAGTCGGCCAGCATCGGCACCTCGGTGAACAGCATGCACGCTCCCCCGACGGCCAGCGGCGCGGCCACCAACAGCACCTGCACAACGGTGGCGAGTGCGAAGCCGACCCGCCGTGGCGTGCCGCACTTCGTCGGCGCGACCCGTGCGTAGTCCAGCTCCGTACGCTGGGCCGGCGATCCGTGCCACCGCTGGCCGCCGGGTACGCACTCGCCGCTCTGCAGCGCGGAGGTATGGCCGAGCTGCGCCCCGTCCCCCATCGAGGTGTTGATGTCGAGCACGGTCTTCTCGCCGATGAACACCTTCCGTCCGAGGGTGACCCGACCGGTCTGGATACGCCCGGCATGGGCCCGGTAACACAGGAAGTACGAGTCCTTGCGGATCACCGAACCGGCGCCGATCGTCAGGAGGTCGGTGCACACCGGAACGGTGCGGGACAGGATCGTGACGTGCTTGCCGATCCTTGCGCCCAGAGCCCGCAGGTACAGCACGTACAGCGGATTCCCGATGAAGAAGATCATGGGGTTGGCGTGCAGCAGGACCTTGACGGTCCAAAAACGCAGATACGTCAGGCCCCATACCGGGAATTCGCGAGCCTTCCACCGGCCGATGAGTATCCATTTGGCCGCGATGGGGAAGGCGCACAGGCCGACGAATCCGGCACCACCGAAGACCACGGAACGCCAGTAGACATCGCCCAGGCTCGACCCCGCCGAGACCCACTCGTAGGACCAGGCAGTGAGGCGTGCGGCGAAAAATGCATACCCGAGAAAGATGAGCAACTGCAGTGCACCACAGAGGACATAGCGCAGCGTACTGCCCGGTGGCGTCACCTCCGCCGATGCAGGGCCCGATGCCCCATTGACCGCTGGCTCATTGGCCGACGGCGCGACGAGGGCCGACGCAGGCGCGGTATCCGCACACGCCGCCGCCAGTCGCCGGACGGTCGAATTCTGATAGATGTCCTTCATCGATACCGACGGCAGATCATCCCGTTTCCTGACCCGGGCACAGAAGTGAGCCATCACCAGCGAGTTGGCCCCGAGATCGTCGAAGAAGTGGGCATCGGCCGACACCTGGTCCATGCCCACGAGACCAGCAAGCAGCTCGGCGAATTCCTTTTCAACGCTGCTCCCGGTACCGGCCCTCAGGACCTCGTGACCGTCCGGGGCAGCTAATGCGCCGCCCGGATCATCCGTCCAAACTTCAACAGGTTTGCCCATAGTGTGAACTCCTTGAAAGTGAGTGACAGAAAAGACGAAAGCCGGACTCCGTGCAGGCGATGCGGCGAAATCTCAGCCGCGACCGTCGCCCCGTGGGCACGCGATTCTTTCGAGCGGGCCCGATCCTTGCGCCGACGGGCCCGTGGCCCGGCCGATCACGCTCGCGACCTGGCTGCTGATCTCCAGATCGATGCCTTCGGCGGCAACGCGATCGGCACCTGAGGCCACTGTGCACAGCCGTACACCATCGTGACCGGCGGGATGTCGAGCGGGAGAAGAACCCCGCGCGCCCCCTCACGATCCCGCTGCGTGGTCTCCTCCGCGCTCACCGACAGGTCACGGCCCGAAGCGCGGGCCGAGTGACAGGCCTTGCGACACGGAGCCGGTATCGGTTCGCTCAACGGCCCATGCCCGTCTGCAAGCTCTGTCAGATAGCGCTGTCGTTGTGCCATGCCCCTGGCATACCGCTATGAGCCGGGCCGCGCAGCCGGTTCCACTGGTTCCGCTAATTCCGTAATCTGCCTGAGCCAAACGCAGCGGGCCAGCGCACATTAGACGGTCACCAGGGGCTGGCGACACCAACGCATCGAGCACACATCAATCGAGCACGTGAACGCACGCGGCTCCCCCTATTTCCACGACAGTCGGAGACCACAGACACCAGGAAAGGGACGGTAAACACGCGCCCCGATACTGCTACTGAGTCTGTTGGCAAGATGCTGTGAGGTTGATGCCGCTCGCCGCGAGTCGTATGTCTCAGCGATCGCGAGCGGTACGGGAATTCGCGAATTCCGCGACGCCCAACCCGAACCTCGCCGGCCGGAACCGTGGAGGCCTCGCCCGACGCCTCGGCGGCGCGCAGCGGTCCGCGCGCACCGAGGTGGGCGTGGACGCCCTGCTCACGACGGGCCGATCCGGTGGTGGTCGTCGCACTGCGGGTGTGCGTTCTGCCGGAGCTGCGGGACCACTCGTCCAAAGCTGCGGGACCACTCGTGACGGACGAGCCACCCCACTGCCCGGACGTGCAGCTCCAGCCCGGCCCGCTGGAACTGATGGCGGTCTGCCAGAGCCCACCGCCGTCACGCTGCACGACCTGAACCTGGCCCCGGCGTTCTGTGACCGGCTCGCGGGGGCGCCCCGATCCGCTTCCTGTGCCGGTCACGGGCGGCGGGGCCGGGGGGCCATAGGAGTTCCCTATAGCACCTGCTGATATTTCGTCTTTGCCTCTCGTTCTTCTCCGTACGTACCGTGAAACAGCTCGACGAGGTGCTCACCGCGATTTCTCCGAAGATTCGCACTCTGCGCACGTCGATCCTTATTCCTTCGAGCGGACAATTACGTACTTTGAGAGGGCCGGTGGCATGACCACAATCGAGAACGGATCGAAAACGCGAGAACTCGCGGGAAAGCGGGCCCTGGTCACGGGTGGTTCTCGCGGAATCGGAGCGGCCGTCGTGCGCCAACTGCTGGACGCGGGCGCCGAGGTGCTCACGACCGCCAGGTCGGCGACGAGCACGGTGCCGGAGGGGGCCACCTTCGTGGAGGCCGACGTGCGGACCCGGGCTGGCGCAAAGGCGCTCGCCGCGGCCGCGCAGGAGGCGCTGGGCGGGGTGGACATCCTGGTCCACAACGTGGGCGGGGCGCTGCCGTACAAGGGCGCTCTGGCCATTCCCGACGAGGAGTGGCAGGACGCGCTGGACCTGAACTTCCTGGCGTCGGTGCGGCTGGACTCGCTGCTGGCACCGGGGATGCGGGAACGGCGTTCGGGGGTGATCGTGCACGTCTCCTCGGCCGCGGTCCCCACCGTGGCACCACCGTTCCTGCACTACGTGACGGCGAAGGCGGCGCTGGAGGCCTACAGCCGGGGACTGGCCGCGGAGCTGGCCCCGTTCGGAATCCGGGTCAACACCGTCTCTCCCGGCAGGACCGCCACCCCCGGCGGCGAACAGACGCGGGAGCAGTGGGCGCGCCTGGACTCGGGGCCGGGCCAGGACACCACCACTCCCCCGCTGGGGCGCGATGGCCAGCCCGACGACATCGCCCACGCGGTGCTGTTCCTCATGTCCGACCGGGCGAGCTGGCTGACCGGGAGCAACCTCGTCGTGGACGGCGGTGAATTCCCCAGGGGCTGACGCCGACAGCATTACGGAACGCCGGTTTCGGCACAAAGAATTCAGCGGCGCCCGCCTCCTTCTCGCCTGTCAGGACACCGGTGAGAAGGAGGCGGACGTGTGCCAGGTCTCTTGCCGCAGGATTTCGAGCAGGGCCGTTTCCGCCGGGCCCGCGGCGTGCCGGAGCACGGCGATAACGGGCTGGGACACGGCCGGGGACACCGGGCGCACGAGGTGCTCGTGACCGTGGGGCACCGCGGAGGCCGGGACGAGCGTCACCCCCAGCCCGTCGGCGGCCCAGCGCACGGCCGTCGCCGTCTGGGACACCCGGGCGGCCGTCACCGGGGGCAGCTCGTTCTCCCGCAGTACGTTCAGCAGTACGCCGTCGAGCGCACTGTCGCGGTCGAACCGCACCCACGGCTCCCCCGCCAGTTCGCGCAGCTCGACCCGGTCCGCGGCGAGCAGCCGGTGCCCCGTGCCCAGCACCACGACGAACTCCTCGTCGCCGAGGTGGTGGGCGTCGGCGGGGCTCCGCTCGCACGCCGCCATCAGGGCGAGATCCAGCACGCCCCGGCGGCACAGCCGCTCCAGCTCGGCGGAGCTCGGCTCCTCGAAGACGGTGACCTCCAGCCGCGGGAAGCGACGGCGCAGCGCGCCCAGCGCGCCCGGCAACTGCCGCGTGCCAAAGCCCATCTGCGCCGCGACCACCAGCTCACCCACCAGATCATCGGCACCGGCCCGCGCCGTCGCCCTCGCCCGCCGCGACGCGCGCACCGCGACCTCCGCCTCCCGCAGGAACGCGCGGCCGACCGCGGTCGGTACCAGCCCGGTCGGCGTGCGGGTGAACAGTTTCACGCCGAGTTCCCGCTCCAGGCCGCGGATCTGCTGGGAGACCGACGGTTGAGCGACGTGCAGCAGCTCTGCCGCCGCCGTCACCGAGCCCTCCTCGGCAACGGCCAGGGCGTACTCGAACTGACGAAGGCTCATCGGATCCCGTCCCCTCCCTGCAATGGACCACGGTCCATCCCGTGGCAACCGTGGTCATCGTAAGCCGAATGCGCAGAGCCTCCTGGCGGAAGACATCAGCACCACAGGCTCACAGGCGTCACCGGTGTTCCGTTCGCCAGCGAAGAGCTCCTCGCGCCGAGAGTGTCGCCAACCGAGCGGCAACACACGGCAGTTGTCCACAGCAGCACTGGATCCCGGGGTGGCGAAACCGCGAATCCGCCGCATCCTAGAGATCCGCTGCCGCTCCCCGACCGCTCCCGCGAAAGGCAGCGTCACGGCAACGCGGCCACAGCTGTCCCGTCGGTCACAGGCTCGTGAGGAGGTCGTCGAGCGGGGCCGGCACCTGTCCGGGGTCGAGGGCTTCGACCAGGAGGCGGCCGTAGCGGATCTTGCGGCCCTTCTTCGTACCGAGGAAGCGCCGCAACTGCTGTTGCAGGGGCCGGCCGTGGCGTGCGGGCTGGTGCAGGAAGGTCTGCCAGGGCCGCAGGTCGCCTTCGGCCCGGATGATCTCCTCGACCCGCGCCGGGCCCAGCGCGCGGATCAGTTCGTCCTCCAGGTCCGCCACACACACGAAGAAGCCCCGGTGCGGCTCCCGGGCCCGCTCCCAGCCCCGCTCGTAGAAGCGCTGCTCGCCCTCGTCACACAGTCCCCTCAAGCGCAGGCCAAGACCGGGCGGCCCGAGAAGACCGGCAAAGCGGCCCACGCTCATCGCCCCGCCCATCGGCACGACGCACACCCCTTCGGCGGCCAGGTCCCGGCCACGCCCTACGGCCAGCGCCTCCACGGCAGCGAGATCGCTCGGCCCTTCCAGCAGCACCGCCGTCCGCAGCCCCAGTTGCACCGCCAGATCACTCGCCGGTTCGCCGGGCCCGCCGGCCGCCCAGCAACTGACCGCATCCCGGAACGCCTGCATGTCCGCCATAAAGCGAGTCTGCACGCCCACCGACCGGCACGACACGGAATATTCGACGGCCCAAGATTTTCAGCGGCCCGGCGCCCGGAGACGGTCGCGACGAGATCCTGATGGGCTGGCACCGCTGTGATGCGAACGCACTGCGCTTCACGGCCCAGGACTCGCCATCACCTCGCCACGCTCATTCCTCGCTCACGCAGGGGCCTGCATCGGTTGGCATCGAGGTTCTGCGGCGGGTTCTGACGCTGCAAGGGCGTGCGCGTATCCGAATCCGCAGCTGTTCGCCGTCCGGATCGGGGCTTCAGGAGGGGCATACGGGCCGGTGCGGTTGGTCGGGCAGGTAGGTCGCGCGTTCCTGGCGCGTCAGGTCTCGGTGGACGGCGTTGCATATCTTGCTGACGGATTCGGTCGGGGTGAGCAGTTCGACTTCCCACAGTCGTACCGTCGTGTCGGTGCTTCCGGTGGCGAGGGTCTTCCCGTCGGGGCTGAAGGCCACCCTGGTGACCTCGCCGGTGTGGCCGGTGAGGGTGGTACGGGGCTTAGCGGTGGCGACGTCCCACAGCCGCGCCGTTTTGTCTGCGCTGACGGTGGCGAGGGTTTTCCCGTCGGGGCTGAACGCCACGCCATAGACCTCGTTGGTGTGGCCGGTGAGAGTGGCCTGGGTCTTGCCGGTGGCGACATTCCACAGCCGCGCCGTCGTGTCCGGGCTGACGGTGGCGAGGGTTTTCCCGTCGGGGCTGAAGGCCACGCCGGTGACCTTGTTGGTGTGGCCGGCGAGGGTGGTACGGGGCTTAGCGGTGGCGACGTCCCACAGCCGCGCCGTTCCGTCAGTGCTTCCGGTGGCGAGGGTCTTCCCATTGGGACTGAACGCCACCGCGAAGACCTCGTCGGTATGGCCGGTGAGGGTGGTACGGGGCTTGCCCGTGGCGATGTCCCACAACCGCGCCGTTTTATCGATGCCTCCGGTGGCGAGGGTCTTCCCATCGGGGCTGAACGCCACGGCGTCGACCGCGCCGGCGTGGCCGGTGAAGGTGGCACGGGGCTTGCCCGTGGCGACATCCCACAACCGCGCGGTGCCGTCGACGCCTCCGGTAGCAAGGGTCTTCCCATTGGGGCTGAACGCCACCGAATAGACCGCGCCCTCGTGGCCGGTGAAGGTGGCACGGGGCTTTCCGGTGGTCGCATCCCACAGCCGCGCCGTCTCATCGACGCTGGCAGCGGCCACGGTTTTCCCATCGGGACCGAACGCCACCTCGTTGACCTCGTCGGTGTGGCCGGTGAGGGTGGTACGGGTTTTGCCGGTGACTATGTCCCACAGCCGCGCTGTCGTGTCTCCGCTGCTGGCGACGGTTTTCCCGTCGGGGCTGAACGCCAGCCCGCGGATCTCTTGGGTGTGGCCGGTGAGGGTGGTACGGGTTTTGCCCGTGGCCACGTCCCACAGCCGAAGTGTTTCGTCGGCGCCTCCGGTCGCGAGGGTCTTTCCGTCGGGGCTGAATGCCACCGCGTAGATCTCGCCGGCGTGGCCGGTGAGAATGGCGCGGGCCTTGCCGGTGGCGATGTCCCACAGTCGCGCGTCATTCTCTCCGCTGCCGGTGGCGAGGGTTTTCCCGTCGGGGCTGAACACCACCTCGTAGACCTGTTGGGTGTGGCCGGTGAGCGTGGCGCGCGCCGTGCCGGTAGCTGCGTCCCACAGCCGCACTGTCTTGTCCAGGCTGCTGGTGGCAAGGGATTTCCCATCAGGGCTGAATGCCACCGCAGAAACCGTGTTGGTGTGACCGGTCAAGGTGGCACGGGCCTTGCCGGTGGCGACATTCCACAGCCGCGCCGTCTTGTCGTCGCTGCTGGTGGCAAGGGATTTCCCATCGGGACTGAACGCCACCCCAAAGACCGCGTCGGTGTGGCCGGTGAAGGTGGCGCGGCGCTTGCCGGTGGCGACGTCCCACAACCGCACCGTCTTGTCGAGACTGCTGGTGGCAAGGGATTTCCCATCGGGACTGAACGCCACCCGGCGGACCTCTTGGGTGTGACCGGTGAGCGTGGAGCGGGCCTTGCCGGTGGCGACGTCCCACAGCCGTACCGTCTTGTCGTTGCCTCCGGTGGCGAGGGTCTTCCCATCCGGGCTGAACACCACCGCGAAGACCTGGTCGGTGTGGCCGGTGAAGCGTCGCTTGAGCGGGAGTGCGGCAGCGGCGTAGAGACTGGCGGTGGCTTCCGTCGTGGGCGCGGTGCGATGGGCCTGGACGGCCAGCAGCGCGGCCACATCGGAGTCGCTGCCGAGCAACGTGGTGGATTCTGCGGCCAGTTGCCGGGATTGAGCTGTGTGCTGCGCGGTGACGGCCCTGTTGCGCTCCCGGTCGCTGCTGAGGCTCTGCTGCCAGGCGATCACGCCCGCGGTCACGGCGAGGACGAGGAGGACGGACAGGCCCGCGGCGAACCTGCGCAGTCTCCGGGTGGCTCGGACGGCTGCCTGTCTTTCCTGTTCGCGAGCGGCGGTGCTGGCGGTGAGGAAGTCCCGTTCCAGTTCGGTGAGGTCCTTGTGCTGATGGGGACGGGGGAAGTATTCCTGCGCGACGGACAGGCGGGCGCCGCGGTAGAGGGCGCCGAGGTCGCGGTTGAGTTCGGCCCAGGTGGTGGCGGCTTCGGTCAGGCGCCGGTGGACGCGGAGGCGTTCGCGGTCCTCGTCGATCCAGCCGCGCAGGCGGGGCCAGCCGGTGATGACGGCCTCGTGGGCCAGGTCGACGCTGTCCTGGTCGAGGGTGACCAGGCGGGCGCGGGCCAGCCGGTCCAGAACGTAGCTGGTGTCGGCTTCGTCGCCGGTGTCGAGTTCGGCGCGCTGGATGGGACGGCGGGTGTCCGGGACCCCGTTGCCAGGAGTGATCAGGCGGAGCAGGATGCGGCGGGCCAGGTCTGCGTGCTCGGGGGCGAGTTGGGTGTAAAGGTCCTCGGCGGTACGGGAGACCGAGCCCGTCACTCCCCCGGCCGCCTCGTAAGCGGCGAGCGTCAGGACCGGCCCCCTGCGGCGCCGCCAGGTTTCCAGGAGCGCGTGGGACATCAGCGGCAGACCGCCCGGCTCGTCCACGGTCTCGTCCACCAGCCGGGAGGTGAGGGCGCGTTCGACGGTCAGCCTCCGGTCCGTGGCCGGCTTGACGATGGCCTCGCGCAGTTCCTCGGGGCTCATCGGCACCACCGGCAGGCTGGCGTCGCGTACCGCCTCCGCCAGGCGCCGGTGCGCCAGGCAATGACTGTAGAAGTCCGCTCGGACCCCCAGGACCACCCGCAGCCGGTTGGCGGGGTCGCGGGCCAACAGCAGCCGGTCGATGACCTGGTCGCGTTCGTCCGGGTCCTGGCAGAGGGTGAAGACCTCCTCGAACTGGTCGACGATCAGCCAGGTATCGCCCTCGGCGCCGGCCGGAGCCAGGATCTGCTCCAGAGTGCGTGACGGCCGGGCGCCGGGCGTGAGGATCCGGATGGCTGCGGGCCGGAGCTCTTCTTGCGCGACGTGCTGGAGACGGGGAATGAGCCCGGCGCGCAGCAGAGAGGACTTGCCGCTGCCGGAGGGGCCGAAGAGCGTGACCAGCCGATGCTCCCGGACCAGCTGCACCAGGTCCTCGGTGAGCTGGTCGCGGCCGAAGAAGCGGCCTCGATCGCCCGGTTCGAACCGGGCCAGCCCTCGGTAGGGCGCGGTCGCTTCGTCCTCGTCGGACACCTGGGCGGTCACCTCGTCGGCGACCCCGCGCCACCGCTCCTCCCACTCCTGGGCGTCCCCGCCGCAGGCTCTGACGTACGCCAGGGTGACCGGGAGCGACGGCAGCCGCTCGCCCCCGGCAGCCTGCGACAGCGTGGACGTGGAGAACTCGCACCGCCCGGCCATCTCCCGGTAGGTGATGCCGCCTGCCTCCTGGCGCACCTGCCGCAGCTCGTGGGCGAACCGCTGTAACGAGCCCGCCCCCGGGTCCAGCGGCCGCTCCCGGCGCCCTGGCCCACCTCGTTGCTCCACCTCGCGCCCCCTTCCCGGAAGGTTCCGCAGCTGCGTGCGCTGATCCTCGCGGTGTGGCACCTGCCCCGGCTCAGAGCGATACGGCCAGGATGCCCGCCGCTGGGCCGACCAGGGGCGAGAACGCCGAATTCGCTCGAAGCGCCAAGTCAGGGCAGCCAGGCGAACGTATCCGGCACCCGTAGCAACCGGACCGCATCACCCCGCCCTGCCCTGCGATCAGCCGTCGTCGTCCCGCTCCTCGCGAGCTGTTGCCATACGCCCCACTGGCTGGCGCCAGAGCGACTTGGGGCAGCGGCCTGCGTCTGGCGGCGATAGAGAAGGTGTCCCGGTAGCGGCGGAACCCGATCCGCACGGTGGTCCCGCTGCGGACGGACTGGCGCGAGGAGCCACCGCCGCGCGGTCAGGCGGAACCGCTGGTGCTGGTCGGCAGAGCCTGCTGATAGAGCGCCACCAACACACCATGCACGGGCTGGTCCTCTGCATCCTCCTCGGCCTCATCGACCAGTTGGGCGAGGGTCTCGCCGAGTTCTCTTGCCTTCTCGGGGCTGAGACGCAGGTGACGCAGTGTCAGGTGGGTCTCGGCGGGAGAGCGGTCCAGCTCCTGGGCGACCGCGGCGAGCATCGCGGCGGTGCCTGCCGCTCGGGGTTCGGCGACGACCATGCGGCGGGCCGTGCGCTGGTAGTACTGCTCGGTGCCGCCGCGGACCTGGCGGGTCTCGGCGATGTGGATCAGCCCGGCTTCGCGGAGCACTTTGAGGTGGTGGGCCACGTTGCCCTTCTTCGCGTCGAGCTGCGCCGCAAGCTGGCTGGTGGTGGCCGGCCGGTGGCCCAGGGCGAAGAGCAACCGCTGACGCAATGGATGAGAGAGCGCCGCGAACTGCTCAGGCGCACCGATCTCCAGGACGTCCTCGGGAGGCGGCAGATAGGGAGGCTGATCGCGCATACCGAAAGTGTCTAAACTCTTTGACGCTTTCGCAAGGGCAGTGCTCTACTCCCTGCCATGACGACTCAGACGAAGCTTTCGCCGGCCCCTGTCATCGACGAGACAGTCCAGCTCCTGACCGAGCACTACGTTTTCCCCGAGATAGCCGAACACCTCGCCGGCCTGCTGCAACGACGCCTCACCGAGGGCGCCTACGACGTCGACGACGCCGAGGAGCTCGCCCGGCTGGTCACCGCGGACCTGCAGTCCGTCAACGGCGACCGGCACCTGAGACTGAAGCACCACGCCGACCCGGTGTCCCCGAAGCAGGGGGCGGCCACTCTGGACGCCATGCGCCGGGACTTCGACACCTCGCTGGGCGGTGCGCCCCGGGCGCAGTTGCTCGACGGAGGGGTCGCCGTGGTGGAGCTGGCACCGATGCTGTTTCCGCTGGAGTGGGCCGCCGAACCCCTGGGCGCCGCGCTCACCCTGGCCTCCCGCGCCCAGGCGCTGATCGTGGACCTTCGCGCCAACCGGGGCGGCGACCCGGACACGGTCGCCTTCGTCTGCAGCTACCTCCTGGACAAGCGCACCCACCTCAACACCATGCGATGGCGCGGCGGCGAGCGCACCGAGCAGTCCTGGAGCCTGCCGTACGTTCCCGGCGCCTGCTTCGGCGGCAGCAAGCCGTTGTACGTGCTGTCCAGCAGCAGCACCTTCTCCGCCGCTGAAGAGCTGGCGTACGACCTCCAGCAGCTCGGCCGCGCCGTTGTCGTCGGCGAGCGCACCCGCGGCGGCGCACACCCGTGCAAGGGCTGGACGGTGCACCCCCACTTGGAAGCCACCGTCCCCATCGGCCGCGCCATCAACCCCGTCTCCGGTACGAACTGGGAGGGCACCGGTGTGCAGCCGGACGTCCCTTGTGCTGCTGCCGACTCCCTCGCCCACGCACACACACTGGCCCTCGCCCGGCTGGCAGGCTGACTCCGTTGTCAACGGCCTCGTAGCGCGGCTCACCTCGGATGAGCCGCGCATGCAGTCCCCGCTCAATCCAGTCGGAGGGGGCAGCGGTATCGCTGCGGCTATTTGCGGCTGCCTCGGGCGCTGAGTGCGCGGATCGGCCCGATCAGTGCCCGGTAGACCGGCCGCACCACACGGCCGGGAAGACGGCGATGGCGTTCCTCCTGCCAGACCCTCGCCCGGCGGTGCGCCGCGATGGGCGACCACCGGTCGGGGTCCGGGGGTTCGGAGGTGTGGCATTCGATGCGGCAGAGGTGCTTCGTACTGACGAAGCCGTACTGGCTGGGGCTGACCAGCCGCACCGGAGCACCGTGGTCACTGTCGAGCGGCCGTCCGTCGAGACGGTCGGCGATGAGTACGTCGTCGGCCAAGGCGTCCTCGAGCAATACGATCGACCGGTGGCCGTCGAGGCCTTCGAAGACGATGTGGCTGATCGACGCGCCCGGCGCGAGCAGCGGTTCGACCTGCGTGCGGTAGAGAGCCTCGAACGCGGTTCCTTCCCACAGCAGGCCGGTTGCCGACCACCCGGCGACACAGTGGAAGTCCGCTCCGAGCTCTTGTCGTGGCAGCTTTGCGAGGTCGGTCACGGACAGGGTGATGGCTTCGGTCAGCGCTCCGCTGATCTCGATCACCGGGTTCGCGGGGACAGGCGGGGGCGGGTGGTGGAGATGTGTGCCGAAGCGTGGGAATCCGTTGACGGCACGTTGACCTGGGGGAAGCGGCATGTCGACCCTCCAATGAGCGGGTATCGAAAGGTGGTGCCAACGTGGACTACCTGGCGTTCGGCGCCTTGGAGCCGGCTGATGGTGCGGGCTCGGTGCGACCACGACGAAGGGCGGCTCCGCTGCGAGGACGAGGTCGTCGGGGGCCCTTCGCCTCGGGGAGATAGCTGCCGCGCCGTCCTCGTTGGCACAGGCGACCGCGCGGGTGGTGCCGAGGCCGCATTCCCGCCGCGCGTGCCACCTTCGTCCTCCTGCCTCGGAGCACGGCACCGGCCCCCCTCGCGCGACGGTGTGGGGTTCGAGCGCTTCGGCGTCCTGGCGGTCCGAGCCGGGCGCGTCATCGACGAGTGTGGACCGCCGACGGGCTGTTGTGAAGCAGCTTTCTAAAATACCTCTCTAATCTTGCTGAGCTAGGCTGCCCGTCATGACGTCTACGCACCCGCACCATGTCGCCTAAGCAGCAGCGCAGCGAGGCCACGATCGACCGCCTGCTGACCAGCGCGCTGCACGTATACGCCTCGTCCGGCCAACAGGGCTTCACCGTGAACGCAGTTACCGCGGCAAGCGGCGTCAGCCTGGGCAGCCTCTATCACCACTTCGGCAGCTTCGACGGCCTCGCCGCAGCCCTGTACTCACGGTGCATGGAGCAACTGTGCACCCGCGTGACGACCTCGCTCACCCGTACCCGCACCGCCCGTACCGGCATCCGCGCGCTCGTCGAGGCTTACCTGCGCTTCACCCAAGAGCAGCCGGACGCCGCACTCTTCATCCACGCCTCCACCTACTCCGGTTACCTCGCAGCCCACGCCGAGAGCATCCGCGAAGCCATGGCGCCCATGCGCAAGGCCATCTTCGACTGGCTGCGGTCACGCATCCAAGCCGGCGAAGTCGTCCCCCTCCCCGAGCACATGACCGAGATGCTCGTCATCGGACCCGTTGCCGAGACCGCGCGCCACTGGCTTTCCGCCCCCGACGAGGTCGACCTCGCCCAAGCAGTGCGGATACTGCCCGATCGCATCTGGCGTTCCCTGCGGCCAGATTGAGGACAACCGCAGTGATGTGATCACCACAGCCGTTCGCCTCTGGCTGCACACATGACCTGCCGGTCGGCAGGTTCGTCCCGTACCCCGCGGGATGAGACGTGGGTGCCGCCAACGGCCCTGCTGGAGCTAGTGGGGAACCCTCCAAGCCCGGCTGGACATCCTTGTGCCGGTCAAGATCACCGTGTTCATCCGCACGGCCGCAGACTTGCAGTACGCGGTGGCCGAGGCGGCCGCCGCGTCCTTGTCCGTGACGACACCTGGGACACCACACCGTGAGCGAACGCGTCATTGCGCCCAAGAGCCGGGGCTTCCTGTTCCTCGACTCCCATCCTGACGGCTGCCGACAGCTGGTGGAGGAGATGTGGCAGGCCGTCCCCGCCCCGGTCAGCGCCGAGGGCGAAGGGCCGGTGGCTCTGGTCATCGGCTCGTCCGCCGGGTATGGCCTGGCCGCTACGATCGCGGGCCTGGCCCGCGTCGGTATCCGTGGCATCGGCGTGTGCTTCGAGAAGGCGCCCGGGCGCCGCACCGGTACGGCCGGCTGGTATCGCACCGCCGCCACCGCCCGGCTCGCCCAACAGCACGGGCGGGACATGGTCTTCCTCAATGGGGATGCGTTCAGCGACACGGTGAAGGAGCAGGTTGCCGACCTGCTCGCCGAGCGGTTCGGGGGACGGGTCGACTTCCTGATCTACTCGGTGGCCGCTCCTCGCCGCACCGACCCGGACACCGGCGACGTGTATGCCTCGGTCCTCAAGCCGGTCGGCTCGCCGTACACCACCAAGACTCTCGTCTTCGACGAGCACGGTGCCCCGGAGGTGAAGGAGGTCACCACCGCGCCGGCCGAGGGCGACGACATCGAGCAGACCGTGGCGGTGATGGGCGGCACCGACTGGGAACGGTGGATCACGTTCCTGGCCGACCGGTCCCTGCTCGCCGACGGCTTCACCACCGCCGCCCTGTCCTACATCGGCTCGCCGCTCACCGCGGCGATCTACCGGCAGGGCACCATCGGCGCCGCGAAGTCCCATCTGGAAGCCACCGCACGCACGTTGGACGAGCGCCTCGGCAAGACCGTGGGCGGCCGGGCGGTGACCTCGGTCAACGCCGCTGCCGTCACCCAGTCCTCCACCGCCATCCCCGGCATCGCCCTGTACGTCGGGCTGCTGCGCGGCGTCCTCGGCGACACCATGGTGGCTCCGATCGGCCAACTGGTGGAGCTGTGGGACCAGCTGACCGGCGTCCGGCCGCTCGATCTCGACGACGAGGGCCGGGTCCGCCTCGACACCTGGGAACTCGGCCCCGCCGTGCAAAACGCCGTCGCCGAACGCTGGAGCACCGCCACCAGCGACACCATCACCGAGCTCGCCGACCTCGACTGGTTCAGCGACGAAGTCCGCCGCCTGTACGGCTTCGCTGTCCCCGGCGTCGACTACACCTCCCCCGTCGAAACCGACGTCCCCTGGCCCACCCCCACCACCTGACCCGCGCCCCGAACGTCTCCCCTCGCGCCGGCCCGCCGAGGGCGAGGCAGAAGGGCTGCCGCGTTCGGCTGGTTCCACCGCGACGGGTTGAGCACCTGCACCGCCCACCGGCCGGACGGCAGCCCGACCTTGTGCTCCGGGCGGGCGTCCGGGGCTGTGGCGGTGTCACGCGCAGAAGGCCTGCACCTTGGTGTCGGGGCCGTCGACGTCGACGGTGACGTCGTCGGGCTGCTCGATGAGCTCCCCGATGCGATGTGCTGCGGCGTGGACGGATGGTGAATGCGGTCCTGTTGGTGCCTCGATTGTTCAGGCCGGGGCCGCCCGAGGGAATCGCACCCTCGGGCGAGCCCGGCCTCGGGCAGGCAGGGCCACGACCGCGCTTCGCGGCGACGTCGGCGGTTCGGGCGCCCAGGGGCGCAGCGGGGCACAGGGCCGGTGTCAGTCGTCGATCGCCTGGTAGAGCGTGGTCCAGAAGTCGTGGATGAGCTGCGCCGGGTCCGGGACGGACAGCCCGACCTGGGTGAGCAGGGTTCCGGTGAGCTGGTTGTGCGGGTCGGCGTACGTTGAGGTGCCGGTTCCGCCGTCCCAGCCGAACTGGCCGATGGGCGCGTAGTCGCCGCGGTAAGTACGCACCGCCATCCCGAAGCCCCAGCCGCCTTGCTGTCCTTGGCCGAAGGACACCTGGACGGCGTTGCGGGCCTGGGCGGATCGGGTGGTCTCCTGCTCGGGCGTGAGGCGGTTGGTGGTCATCAGCTGGACGGCGGGCCGGGACAGGATCCGCTCGGACCCGTGCATCCCGTGGTTCAGCAGCATCTGGAAGTAGGCGTGGTAGTCGTCGACGGTGGAGACCAGCCCGCCGCCGCCTGCCGGGAACGCCGGAGGAGCGCTGTAGCGTCCGCCCGCCGCCTCGTCCCACACGGTGAACTCGCCGGTCTGCGGGTTGGGGACGTAGCTGGGCGGCAGCCGGTCGATCTTGTCGGCGGGTACGTGGAAACCGGTGTCCTTCATCCCCAGCGGATCGAGGATGCGCTCGCGCAGGAACGTCTCGAACGGCTGGCCCGTGACCCTCGCGACGAGCACGCCGAGTACGTCGTGGCTGATGTGGTACTGCCAGTGCTCTCCGGGCTGGCGCATCAGAGGCAGCGTGCCGAGGCGGCGCATCCACTCGTCCGGCTCGGGCAGCGGCTCCGCTCCCTGGCTGAAGACGCCCCGCTCGAAGATCGCGTTCATGACCGGAGAGCCCATCGCCGTCAGATCTATGCCGAGCCCGAACGTGGAGGTCAGCAGGTCCCGTACGGTGATCGACCGCCGCGCGGGCACGGTGTCGTCCAGCGGGCCGTCGACACGCTTCAGCACCTGGCGGTCGGCGAGTTCGGGCAGCCACTGCTCCACCGGATCGTCCAGCCGCAGCCTGCACTCGTCCAGCAGGACCATGACCGGCGCCATCGCGACCGGCTTGGACGTGGACGCCATCCGGAAGATGGTGTCCCGGCGCATCGGCGCGCCACCTTCGTGGCGCATGCTGCCGATCGCTTCGACGTGCGTCCGACCGCCCCGGCTGACCAGCGCGACCAGCCCGGGGATCTTCCCTGACTCGACATGCCGTTCCAGCACCTCGCGCACGCGCTGCAGCCCGGCCTTGGAGAAGCCGTCGTTGCCCGTTCCCACGATGAACCCCCTTGTGTACCGTCACCATCGTTCAGGAATCTCTGAACGACTGCGACAGTACATTGCGTTCACTGATGTGTCAAAAGATAATCGGAGCCCAACTAGCCCGCCTTACAAGGCGACATAGGCCGATATTGCAATGAATGTGACGCCGAATGCAATGGGCGATCAGGACCTGGATTGCAATGGGCTGTGCGTGAAAGCATACTTTGCAGATGCGGACGCCGAGTTCCGCGCACGCCGACAGAGAGGAGACGAGCACCGATGCCCGGAGGCAGGCTCACCAATGAGGAGCGTCAGCACATCGCTGCGGGGCTGGCCGAGGGGCTCGGATACACAGAGATCGGCCGGCGCCTGGGACGGCCCGCCTCAACCGTCATGCGGGAGGTCACCCGCAACGGCGGACCCGACGATTACAGGGCAGACCGGGCCCACGAGGCCACACGGCAACGCGCCCGCCGGCACAAGCAGGCTCCGCCTGCGGCGCCGCCGATGCCCGACGACGGCCACGGACGTGACCCCCAAGCAGTCCACGACTTCACAGAGTCCTTCACCACTCTCCTCGAACAGCAAGGCCTGCCCCGGATGATGGCCAGGGTGCTGGCCTGCCTGCTCGTCACCGACTCCGGCGCCCTCACCGCCGCCGACCTGGTCCAGCGGCTCCGCGTCAGCCCGGCGTCCATCTCACACGCCGTCACCTTCCTCGAACAGCAGGGAATGCTCAAGCGGGAACGCGATCCCGGCGGGCGCCGCGAACGCTATGTCATCGACGATGAGATCTGGCTCCGGTCCACCCTCGCAGCGCTGCAGATGAACGACACCCTGGTGGCCGCATCGCGGCGCGCCACCGAGATTCTCGGGGCGGCGACCCCGGCCGGCGCCCGATTCGAAGCCTCCGCCGAATTCCTTCTCCTCATGAGCGAGTCCCTCCAGACGGCCTTGGAGCAGTGGCAGCAGAAGCAGTCCGCCCGAAGCACCAGGCAACCGTCATGATCTCTCGCTGCTTGCGGCGTGGGCCGAGCAGTTGTACGCGACGTCGACGCCTCAGGGCGAATGCCTGCTTGCCGAGGGCGTGGAGGAGCGCCGGGCGTTCGGCGGCGTCGGTGCCGGACTGGTGCCGGTAGCCGAAGAATCGGTTGCCGCAGCACTCCATGCCGCACCCCTGGCGCCGTCCACCGCGCGAGCGCTGCGAGCCGCATCGTTGACCACGGCCAGCGCCCCGTCGTCGAAGTCCTCGCCGCGGCACCGGGCCGTGATCAGCTGGTAGGCGGCCCCGTACGGTCCTCGCCCGCCCCACGCCGACCCGCCTGGCCGACGAGACGGAGTCGACCAGGCCGGACTTCACGTACCACGCGTCCAGGCGGTCCAGTGCCGCGAACATCTCGCATCGCGCCGTGCGGCGTACCCGGAGCGTGGCCGCGAAGTCCAGGGCCGGATTCCCGCGCACAAAGACATGATCCACGTTCACGTCACCGTCCTGGATCCTGACGGGTGGACGATGGCGCTCGCATGGATCGTCAGCCGCTACAACAGGGGCCTCCCCGCGTGGCGTTCAGCCGGATCTCGCGGCCCGGCCAGCGCCGCCGCAGCCAGCGGTCGTGGCTGGCCAGGACGACCGCGCCGGGGCCCGTACCCAGTGCGGACTCCAACTCGTCGCACAGGCGCGGGGAGAGATGGTTCGTCGGCTCGTCGAGCAGCAGCAGCGCCGGAGGGCGGGCCATCAGGAGCGCCAGTGCGAGCCGGCGGCGCTGCCCGACCGACAGGTGTCCCACCGGCTTGCCGAGGTCCGCCTCGTGCAGCAGTCCCAGCGTGCCCAGCGGGACCGCCTCGGCCCGCTCGGCGCCCAGGACGGTCTCGTAGGTCTCCTGGGCGCTGCGGTCCGGGCGGTCGAAGACGGTGTCCTGGGGCAGCATCCCCACGGTGAGGCTGCGCCGGCGCCGTACCTCTCCCCCGGCTTCGAGCCGCCCGGCGAGGACGGCCAGCAGGGTCGACTTCCCCGCGCCGTTGCCGCCGGTGACCAGCAGCCGTTCGCTCGCCGACACATCGAGGCGGTCGAGGGCGAGCCGGCCCGGTACGTGCACCCGGCGCAGGGAGAGCAGGGTGCCCTCCGTGGACGGCTGCGTCAGTGGGGTGTGCCGCAGCCGCAGCACCTGCGGCGGCGCCGCGACCTGGTCGCGTTCGAGTTCCTGCAGCCTGCGGGCGGCGTTGCGCACCCGCCGTGAGATCTGGTGCTGTACGCGCCCGGAGCGGTGGCCGTAGCCCATCTTCTCGTTGTCGCGCCGCTCGCGGCCCGGTGCGACCAGGTGGGCCGTGACCTCGGCCGAGCGGCGCAGCGCTTGCAGTTCCTGCTGTTCCTCGGCATGCCGCCGCAGCCAGCGCTCTCGCTCGGCGCGCTTTTCCACCAGGTAGGCGCTGTAGTTGCCGCCGTAGCGGACCGGGCCCTCCCTCGTCGGGTCGAGGTCGATGACGTCGGTGCAGACGGCGTCGAGAAAGGCCCGGTCGTGGCTGGCCGCCACGACGACGCCGGGCAGGCCGCGCAGTTGCTCCTCCAGGAAGGCGGCGGCGCTGTCGTCGAGGTGGTTGGTCGGCTCGTCCAGCAGCAGGGCGGAGGGTCTCCTCACCAGCAGCGCGGCCAGCGCGAGGCGGCCGCGCTGGCCGCCGGAGAGGGAGTCGAGACTCCGCCCGTGCGCCAGGGCGCCGAGGCCGAGCCCGTCGAGCACGATCGCGGCGCGCCGGTCGGCGTCCCATGCCTCGCGCTGCTGCGCGTGTTCGAGGTGGCGGGCGTAGGTGTCGAGCAGGTGCGCGTGGCCGGGGGCGTCCTCGGGGGTACGGGCCAGGCTCTGGGTGAGGCGGTCGAGTTCCGCGAGGGTCTCGCGCGCCTCGCGCAGGGCGTCGTCCAGGACGTCGGCGATCGTCGACTCGGCTTCGTAGGGCATCTCCTGGTGCAGGAAGCCGAGGTCGGGCGGCCGTACGACGCTGCCCGAGTCGGGCTCGTCGATACCGGCGAGGATGCGCAGCAGGGTCGTCTTGCCGGCGCCGTTCTCGCCGATCAGTCCGATGCGGTGGCCGGGCGAGGCGGTGAGGCCGATTCCGTCGAGGACCCTGCGGGTGCCGAGGGTGCGGACGATGTCGTGGGCGAGCAGGGCAGGGTGAGGCATGGTGTTCCGTCCGACGTGGTCGTTGCTGGGCCCACCGGGTGCGCTACCTCGGGCGTGGGCAGGGTCGACACGTCAGCGCCTCATGCGTGCGGTGCTCCCGTCTCGGTCAGTTCGCCGTCGGCGACCCGCAGCCATCTGTCGACGCCGATCCGTTCGAGGAAGCGCTCGTCGTGGCTGACCACCACGAACGCGCCGCGATAGCACGTCAGGGCGCTCTCCAGCTGGCGCGCGCTGACCAGGTCGAGGTTGTTCGTCGGCTCGTCCAGCAGCAGCAGTTGCGGGGCCGGTTCGGCGCACAGGACGCAGGCCAGGGTGGCGCGCAAGCGTTCGCCGCCGGAGAGTAGGCGTACGGGCAGGTGGGCGCGGGGGCCGCGGAACAGGAAGCGCGCGAGCAGGTTCATCCGCTCCGCCTCCGGCCGGTGCGGGGCGAAGCTCGCGAAGTTCTCGGCGACGGTGCGGTCGGGGTCGAGCAGGTCCAGGCGCTGCGACAGGGAGGCGATCCGTCCGTCGGCCCGCTTGATGCTCCCGCTGTCCAGGGCGAGTTCACCGGTGATCAGCCGCAACAGGGTGGTCTTGCCGGCGCCGTTGGGGCCGGTGAGCGCGATGCGTTCGGGTCCGCGAATGGCGAGGTCAACCCCCTCCCTCGCGAACAGGTCTTGCTCCCCGTGGCGGATCTGCATCCCCTCGCCCAGGATGACGGTGCGTCCGGCGGGGACGTCGGTGTCGGGCAGTTCCAGGGTGAGCCGCTGCTCGTCGCGTAGGGCGCGTCCGGCGTCGTCGAGCCGGGCCTGCGCCTCGTGGACGCGGGTGGCATGCATCTGGCCCGCTCGCCCGGCGGATTCCTGGGCGCCGCGCTTCATGTTCCCGGCGAAGATACGCGGCAGGCCGGCGTTCTTCAGATTGCGGGCGGCGTTGCTCGCGCGGCGCTCGGCCCGTTCGCGGGCCTGCTGCATCTCGCGCTTCTCCCGCTTCAGCTCCTGTTCGGCGTTGCGTACGTTCTTCTCCGCGACCTCCTGCTCGGCGCGCACGGCCTGCTCGTACTGGGTGAAGTTGCCGCCGTACAGGCGCAGTTGACCGCGGTCGAGTTCGGCGATGCGCTCCATGCGGTCCAGCAGGGCCCGGTCGTGGCTGACGACCAGCAGCGTGCCGTTCCAGTCCGAGAGCACGTCGTAGAGCTTGTGGCGCGCTTGAACGTCGAGGTTGTTGGTCGGTTCGTCCAGCAGCAGGACGTCGGGGCGCTTGAGCAGTTGCGCCGCCAGGCCGAGGCTGACGATCTGGCCGCCGCTGAGCGTGTCCAGGGTCCGGTCGAGGGCGAGGTGGCCGAGGCCGAGCCGGTCGAGTTGGGCGCGGGTGCGCTCTTCGATGTCCCAGTCGTCGCCGATGGCCGTGAAGTGCTCCTCGCTCACGTCGCCGGACTCGACAGCGTCGATGGCACGGATCACCGCATCAACACCCAGGATCTCGGCCACCGTCGGCTCACCGGTCAAAGGAAGTGTCTGCGGGAGGTAGCCGACCGCGCCGTTCACGGTCACCGCCCCTGCCGCGGGGCGCAGTTCACCGGCGATCAGCTTCAACAGAGTGCTCTTGCCGGAGCCGTTGGGCGCCACCAGGCCCGTACGGCCGGCGCCGACGGCGAAAGACAGGTCCTCGAAGACCGGGGTGTCGTCGGGCCAGGAGAAGGCCAGCTGGGAGCAGATGACACAAGCGTCGGACATGGGAATGACCTCATGAGGAAAAGAGGGCAGGCCACTCCATCGGGAAACCGCTGCACGGAATCCGGCGCGCGAAGGGCACTGCACCTGAGACAGGAAAAAGGGGACGGCGAGATGACCACAACGGCGGCACTTGCCAAGGGTGCGCCTGCCGGTGGTCGATCAGATCCGGGTATCACCCGGAGATGTCGTCGTCACCCACCATGTCTGAAGACTCCTCTACGAAGGATCACTGCCGCGGCAACCGTATCAGGCTCCGCGCGGCGCCCCAAAGCCCTCCCCCACCGCGGCCGACGCGAAGGTCCGCGGCCCGCCCGGAGGAGGAGGGCACGCCTCAGAGCACCAGGTCCCACGCCAGACAGGTGAGGAGATCCCTCGTCCCTCCGGAGCTGCCGGCGTCTCGCGCCGGGTCCCTCGGCGAGGCCGGCTTCACCTCGACCATGTCCTCGTAGGCGACCCGCTCGGGCAGCGCGCCGAACCGCGCGTGACGTATCGCCGAGCCGCCGTCCTGGGTGTTGCCGTCCTGCATCGTCAGCCTCCCGTTTTCTCAACGCCACTGCGCGCGACCCAACTCCCCCGCCGCGCCACACAATCCAGCATAAACACGCGCCCAAAAAGGAGTTGATGATCCCTCAGAGACGGTCCGCGTCGTTGGGGGCGCCCGCGCGGCGAGAGGCGCCTACGGCGCGCTGCGGGAGCTCGGGCCCTGCATGAGGCGGCTGATCTGTGAAGAGGCAGCTTGGGGACACTTGGCCGGTGGATAACGCGACCGCTCTCGAACTGATTCGTCTGGACGATGGAAACCAGACGGTCAGCGTCACGCTGGCCGACCGCGCACCTGCCTGGGCCTCAGACTCCTACGCTGCCGACATCGTCATCACCAGCGACTTCGTGAACGCTCAACTGCGGATCGACGTGACCACCGAGGACCTGGACCACTGGGCTGACACCCTGGACCGCATCGAGGCAGACAACGTTCAGGCTCCTGGAGGGGACGCGCTCACCATCGACTGGCCGCCCGTAGGCAAAGACGGGTACCTCCGCCTCATCGCGGACGACCCCTACGTGCTGGAAATCCATGACCAGCCCCAGACACAGATCACCGTGAGAGTCCCCCTCGATCTGGACGACGGGTGGACCCCCAGGCACGTCAGCGGCTCCAGGACGTGCGCGAGCTTCTCCGTCCGAACGGCTGAACTCCCGTAGACGCGCTCGGGTCCATGGGCGCCGAGGCAGCGGTGGCGCGCAGTGGCAGAAGGTCAGGCCGCTGCAGCCCCGGCGGGCAGCGGGCCGATCACCGCACGGTGATCGACAAGTCCTGTCCCGCGCGCACCGAGGTGCCGTGGCCGGCCTGCCCGAGCAGTACGGACCTTGGCAGACCGAGTGCGACCGGCACCTTCGCGGATCGGCGATCGTCATACTCGGCCGATCAAAGGCCGACGAACAGCCTCCGAAGGTGTCGATGCAGTCCTTCCGCCCCCGAACCTGACGGGGTCCGCCCGTATGCGGACGCCCATGAACACACGCTCGCAGGCAACTAACAACGGCGAAACCGAGGCGCGGGACCCTGAGCGCAGGATCCCGCACCGCGCCTAATGGAGAATGGACACATAGACATGATCGAGACTCCTCCCATCTGGAACGGGAAGAACCAGCGGTACAACGGACTCAGCGATATCCGTTCACTGTTCGGACTATCCCTTATCGATGCGATCGTCGGATACTTGGTTCTGGGGGCAGCTCTCACAAGTGCCGGTTTCGAATTCATCTCACATCCAGAACGGGAAAGGCCCATCGATTGGACAGTTCCGGCCGTCACCTTGTGCGTTATGTCCGTGATCTGCTGGTTATCGGCCTGGCCACTGTTCCGCAAACGCCTCTATATCAGCGGAGCGTTTCAGATCATCCTCGGCTCCGGATTGCTCGCACTCCTGGCCCTGGCGGCCGTAGCCCGAGCATGAGGAGACCGAAGGATATGCACGCACGCCGGAAATGGACCTTGCCTCAGGAATCGACGCCTGGTCATGCACCCGCAGACTCGGCGATGCCACCTGCCGATCCATTTCACCAGCATGTCAACCGCATCAAGATGCTGAAGCGCCAGATGTTCGGCCGCACGAGATTCGAACTCCTCCTCAAACGAGACGTGTTGGCGTGACCGGGCGTGTGGCGCTTGAGAATCGAGCTTTGGGCGCCTACGCGAGGCCGCCGTTGCTCATCAGTAGCTGACCGTTGATCCACTCGCCTTCCCTGGAGCACAGGAAGTCCACGAGATGCGCGGTGTCCTGCGGAGTGCCCAGTCGGCCGAGGGGGGCGCTGCGGATGCAGTGCTCGCGGACTTCTTCGGGCATCCAGCCGGTGTCGACCGGCCCGGGATTGATCGCGTTGGCGGTCACACCGAGGTGGGCGAGTTCGTGGGCGGCGGCCAGGGTGATGCGGTCCAGGGCTCCCTTGCTGGCCCCGTAGGGCAGGTTGCCGACGGTGTGATCACTGGTGAGGCTGATGATCCGGCCGGTTCCCCGTTCTGCGGCGAAGCGGCGGCCGAACTCGCGAATGAGGAGCCAGGGGGCGCGCGCATTGACGGCGAAGTGCCGGTCGAAGCTCTCGACGGTGGTGTCCAGCAGCCCAGAGTCGACAGACTCGCAGTGACTCATCACCAGCGCGGTGACCGTGCCCATCTGCTGTTCGACCTTGTCGAAGACACGTGCCGGGGTGTCCGGGTCGGCGAGATCCGCCTCGATCGCGGTAGTGGACGCACCGTGTTCGGCCAACGATTTGCTGATCACTTCGGTCGCGCCGGGCTCCCTGCCCCAGCTCATACGGTCGTCGTAGGGGGTCCAGTGGGTGAAGGCGATGTCCCAGCCCGATGCGGCCAGCCGACGGGCGATGCCAGCGCCGATACCGACGGTGCGGCCCACCCCGGTAATCAGGGCGAGCGGGCGGTCGGCCGAAGAGCCTTGTCCGTGGGCAGGTCGGTCATGATCGGTGTTCGTCGTCACGGTCCGGAATGGTCGACGAACGACACCGCAGCGTCAATCGCTTTCCTGCGACGTCGCGGCAAATGAGCCAGGGTACGCGGCACACGTGCCTCGCCCGTTACTGGACATAGCGGCCGAGACGGGGGCCGGGGCCTGTCCGGCGGATCTTGCCGAGCCAGGCCCCGGCCCTGGGACGACTCAGGGCTTGAACATGAAGGTGAAGTCGACGGCGACCTTGCCGCTCAGTCGGCCTGCCGAAACGAGCTTCCCCTCGGTGATCAGTCGCTCGACCTCGGCGCGCGAAAGACCGAGCCCTTCCGCGATCAACCGGACGGGCCGGACAGGGATGTGCGCCGCGAAGCGGACAGAGACGTCGAGGGACTCGCCGTCTCTGTCATCCGATCCGCTGGTATCGAGGCGCCAGGCGTTGTCCCAGTCAAGGGCGATGCGGTTACGGCGCCGCACGCCCGGGTCCTGGAGCAGTTCGGCCGTCAGGTCGGGGTCGTTGCCATGCAGCCGGTCCAGCAGCTCAGGTCGTACGGAGCGCACATTCATCCGCTCCAGGACCGTGAGCTTCGCAGTGTCCCCGCAAGCGGTACAGAGCACGAGGAGCCAGGCATCGATGAGCTTGTGGTGTGCGTTGACGCGAAATTTGCCGCTTGCCCGGAAACGCCCGGACGAGCACGCGTGGCAACGTCGGACAATGAGAGGCAGGCAGGTGGGCACGACCACCCAAGTGTTGAGCACAGAAGTACACCAGTTCAGTGAGAAATTCCGCAGCGAAAAGGAGCGCGGCGCACAAAAGCGACGCGCGACGAATCAGCGCTCGGGGTGTCTCACAGGGTGTACAACGGCACTCCTTTGACAAGGCGACAACGTGCAGCAGCACGGTAATGGCGCGCAGCGGCGCGGCTCCACTGAATTTCGATCCTCCGACGCGGGTGGGCCGCCAGTGCGGACTGCCTCCATCGCTCGTAGAGGGCCAAGGGCTGTCCGGCAGCAGCGTCCACCACCTCAGCCAGCAGTCGGCGGATCAAACCCAAGGCATCCACACCAGTCGTATCGCGGGACGGAGCACCCATCGAGGCGGCACCCCCGCATCCTCACAGCCGTATCGCGTGGCCCCCGTGCGGAAGCTTTGAGCACAGTTCGCGGCGTACCGGCCCTTCCCCGGACATCGAGACGCTGCGCGGGACGCCAAGAGTCTGTCGAGCGGTGACGCGATCGCGGCCATCGCCCGGTGCGTCAGGATCGTCCTCCTCGGGTACGTGTGGGCGGTCTCCACGTTCAGGATGCGAGCGTGACCTCGACCAGCTGAGACCAACAGGTCCGCGTCCCCTCCTGAGCCGCCTCGGCGAACCGCGCGTCGCCGAGGCGGTGCCTCACGGTCTGCTCGATCCGCGCCACGTCCGGGTGGGAGCGGTCCTGCAGCCCCCGTACGCCCGCGCTCGCCGCGAGCAGCCGCGCGGCCTGGTCGTGCTCGTCGCGGCGCAGTGCCAGGTCCGCGACCCCGACGAGCGCCTGCGCGATCACCGGCGCGTGCCCTGCCTCGGACGCCGCCTTGCAGGCCGCCGCGCGGTGCGCCCGGGCCTCGTCGAGGTCGTCGGCGAGGTAGCCGAGCAGGTCGTGCGTCACCGCACGGAGGGCCGCCTGCTCCGCTTCGTCCCCCAACACAGCTGTCGCGACGCCGAGTTGGCGGCGCGCCTCCTCGACGTCGCCGCCCCAGCGGGCGAGTTCGGCCTTCGAGAAGGCAAGCAGGGCCAGCGCGCCCGGCCAGGTGACCCGCTCTGCGCACCGCTGTGCCTCGGCGATGGCGGCCGCGGCGGCGTCCTCGTCGCCGCGGAGCCAGTACAGCCGCGCCTGCATCGACCGCATCCGGATGAGGTCGTCGGTGGCACCGACCTCGGTGACGACCGCGATCGCTTCCTCGTAGTACGTGCACGCATCGGCGAACTCGCCGCGCATGGCGACCCGGTCCGCCAACTCGGTCAGGGCGAACGAGATCCCGAACCGTTCGCCGAGCGCCCGGAACTCGGTGACCGCCGCCTCCAGGTACGCGTCCGCGTCCCGCCCGCCCTGGCCGATGACGATCCGCATCTTGCCCAGGTGCAACCGGGCCAGTGCGCGCACCCAGGGGTCCTCGTCGTCGAGGAGCGATTCGAATGCGGGCAGGAATGCCTCCGGCGCTCGCAGCATGCGTTCCAGCGGGGTGACAAGCCCGATCAGCGGGTGGCCGCCCTGGCTGCGCCGGCTCAAGTCGTACGTCTTGTGGATCCACTCTGCGGCCCGGTGCTCGTCGCCCGGCCCGGAGGTCATGAACAGCACGACCAGCCCGTACGCCGTGGCCCGGACGTCGTCGGTCACTTCGCCGGGCATCCTGGTGGCCGCGGTGATCAGTTCCATGCCCTCGGTTTTGTGCCCGCTGAGCCACCAGTACCAGCCGGCGCCCGCCGCGAGCCGCATCGCCGCCTGTGTCTCACCGCTCGCGAGTGCGCCGCGCATCGCGGAACCGATGTTGTCGTGCTCGGCCCGGAGCGTGGCCAGCCAGTCCAGCTGCTCGGCACGGCGAAGGTGCGGCTCCGCGGTCTCGGTGAGTTCGGTGAAGTAGGCCAGATGCGCGTGGCGCGCCAGGTCCGATTCCCCCGCCTCGGCGAGCCGGTACCCGGCGTACTCCTTGATCGTGCCGATCATGCGGTAGCGCGGTGCGCTGTCGCCCTCGGCGAGCAGCAGCGACTTCTCGGTCAGCGCGGTGAGCAGATCGAGCACCTGCTCCTGCCCGACCGCGCCGCTCGCGCACACTCGTTCGGCCGCTTCCAGGCTCGCCCCGCCGGAGAACACCGAGAGCCTGCACAGCACCATCCGCTCGGCGCCGGTGAGCAGTTCCCAGCTCCAGTCGATCACCGCGCGCAGCGTCTTGTGCCGCGGCAGCGCGGTGCGGCTGCCGCCGGACAGCAGGCGGAACCGGTCGTCGAGACGGTGGGTGAGCTGGTCGATGGACATGGTGCGCAGCCGGGCCGCGGCCAGTTCGATCGCCAGCGGCATTCCGTCCAGTGCCCGGCAGACCCGTACCATCGTCGCCAGCGTGTGGACGTCGCCCGCGAGATCCCGGCGCACCGCCCCGGCCCGGTCCCGCAGCAATCGGACGGCGGGTGAGGACTCGATCTCGTCCGGGGCCGCGTCCGATCGCGGCAGGGCCAGCGGCTCGACCGGCCACAGCGCCTCCCCGGTGATGCCCAGTGGTTCGCGGCTCGTCGCCAGGATCCGCAGCCGCCGGCACTCCCCCAGCACCCGGTGGGCGAACACCGCCGCGGAGTCGATCACGTGCTCGCAGTTGTCCAGGATCAGCAGCGCCTCCCGCTCGCGGATCGCGGCGATGAGCCGGTCCGTCAGGTCCGCGTTCGGGGTCCCGCCGAGCAGGGCGTCCCGCAGGCCCAGCCCGGCGAACGCCGACTGCGCCACGTCGCCGTCCGCGCCGATGGCGGCGAACTCCACCAGCCAGACCCCGTCCGGCAGGTCGCCGAGCAGCGTGCGCGCGGTCTCCGTGGCCAGCCTGGTCTTCCCCGAGCCGCCCGGCCCGATCAGGGTGGTGAGCCGGTGCTCGGCTATGAGCTCACGGACCGCGGCGACATCGGCGCCCCTGCCGACGAAGCTGGTGAGCTCGGCACGCAGGTTGGTCTTACGGCTCTCCTCGCGCCGCCCCAACTCACCCCGTAGCAGCGCGACATGCACAGCGGACAGCTCCGGCGAGGGATCGACGCCCAGGGCTTGGGCCAGGATCTTCCGCGTGCGCTCGTACACCAGCAGCGCCTCGCTGTCGCGACCGGCCGCGACGAGGGCACGCATCAGCGCGGCGACGAGCCGCTCCCGCATCGGATGCGCGGCCACCAGGTCGGTCAGCTCCGTGACCACCTCCGCACCGCGCCCGAGGGTGACCTCCGCGTCGAACCGCTCCTCCGTGGCGGTCAGGCGCAGCCCGTCGAGCCGGGCGACCGCGGCGTCGAACGCGGCGCTGTCCAGCAGACCGACGTCCTGCAAGGCCGTACCGCGCCACAGTTCGAGAGCCTCGCGCAGCAGCCGCACCCGCCGGGAGATGTCTACGGTGCGGGCCTGGCCCGCAATGAGGAGGCGTTCGAATTCCACGGCGTCGACGGCGTCGGGCTCCACCGTCAACCGGTAGCCGTCCGTCTTCCCCTCGACCGCCCCGTCCGGCAGTGCCTTCCGCAGGCGGGACACCAAGCGCTGCAGGGCGTTCGTCGCATCGGCTGGCGGGTGCTGCCCCCAGATCCAGTCGACGAGCGACGCCTTCGGGACCGCGTGCCCCGGCTTGAGCGCGAGGGCGATCAGCAGCCCGCGCAGCCGAGCGCCCGGTACGTCGACCAAGCCGCCGTCGTCCGTGCGTACCTCCAATGGACCCAGCATCCCGATCTGCACCCGCTGATTTTGCCACGGGCGTTCGACAGGCATCCAATTGCTTCCGCGCTGCGGGATGTTGTCGTGGTGACGCCCCCTGTGCGGGCGCGCGCACTGCGGCTCGTCGCTCCTCGCCGAGGGGCAGCCCATCATCCCCAAGTCCGCCTATCCCCGCGTTCTGACGAGGGCGGCGTGCAGCACCACCTGTGCACGCACCCGCAGCCGGTGCTCGGCCCTGTGGCCGTAGGCCGTCTTCTTCCACCGCACGCGTCCGGCGGCACTCGGTGCTATCGGACAGAGGGCTCGGACGGGCATGGCGGGCGAACCGATCGGCCCAGGTAGATCACTGGCATCCCGCAGCCCGCCCCGCCCGCCACCGCCCCAGCCCCCGTAATGACCGGTGTACGAGGCCACTTGGACAGGAAAAACGCAACTTCGACAGGGCCCGCACAGGCAGCTACCTTCACCTGGTCCTCGGCGATCGCCCACGGTCGCACAGGAGTTCCTTCAGGCCGAGCCACCCGCGACGGGATGAGCTGGTCACGCCCCACCAGTCCTCGCCCATGCCCAAGCCACCGAACCGGGTCCACACCACCAGGCACCCCCAACCAGGGAGAGACGCATGCCCCATCTTGCGCTGTACACCTTCGGCGTCCTGAAGTCACCCCTCGCCGATCCCACACCCCTCACCCGCGAACTCCACGCCAGCGGCGAGGCCATCTACCCGAAAATCAGCCAGCACCCCGGATACCTCACTCGTGCCCAAGCGGCAGACGGCAGCCAGGGCACACACTTCGACTTGGACTGGGGTGCCTGGGGAGAGTTCGCCGTACCGACCTGGTACGGCAAGGGCCGCACTGCGGAAACCACCGCCCTGGACGCGACCCTCTCACTGTGGACCGGCCTGCGCCCCGCCTTCGACGCCATCTACACCGGTCTCCACCGCGAGGCGCTGAACAGGCGTTACGACTGGTTCGAGAGGACAGGACACCCGAGTTACGTGTGCTGGTGGGTCTCCGACGACGTGATACCCACCTGGCAGGACGGGGTTTCCAGGCTGGAACACCTCCACCACCACGGCTCCGCTCCGCACGCCTTCACCTTCCACCACTCATTCGCCCCGGACGGAACCCCGACCAGGATCAAAGGCATCGGGCCGAAGAGCGACCAGGCTCGCTGACAAGGAAGCCTGAACGACTGGGTCCGCTGTCCCTGCCCACCAGCGGCTTCGCCGGCACCCCCGAAGACGCCCTCGACTGCGCCTGCGGCCTCTACCTCACCGACCCCGGCATCTGCCCCCGCACCACACACAACACAAGCTCCACAGTCCCCCCGAAGGATTTACGGAGCCGACCGCTCAGGGGACCTGATGAGTCTGCGCGGAACCACGGAGGCTACGGATACCTGCGGTGACGTTGCCGACGCCATGCTCACCGCTGTCGCGCTGATGTATGACCACACGGGAGTCACCGCGTTGACCGCGGCACCGGATTCTGGCCGCGCCTGCGAGCAGCGGAAGGCCCTATGCGGATCGGGCCGACGCAGGGCCTTGAACGGGACACAAAGGGGGGATGCCCCGGTCTGCTCAGGCCTTCGGCCGGTGGCAGCCAGCACGGCGCCATGGCCGGAGCCGACAGCTCCAGCACGCCGGCCGCCTCAGCGGGGACGGCCCTTCACCAGGGGATGCAAGTCCGGGGAAGGTCCGTACCGAGCGAATCGGGGGCGCCGCTGCACGTCACCGCAGATCGGCGCTCCCCCACGATGCGGCGGCCGGTCCGGCAGCAGCCCGCACCACGCGAGCGGGCCCGGCACAAGGCCGGGCCCGCGCACGCAGCCCACGCCGCCGCCCCAACAAGCGGCAGAGGCAGCGGAAGAGATCAGCCGAGCGGCACGCCAGTCGGGAGACCGCCCATCATCGGGCCCCGGGCACCGGCGGCCTTGGGGGCGTCGCCGACCTTGGTCTTGGCGTCGGTGACGTTGTCCGTCTTCAACTTCTCCGCGACCTTCTGCAGGCAGCCGACGAAGGCATTGATGTCCAGCTCGCTGAGCGGGTTCTTCAGGTCCTGCTTGGTCTTGGTGTCCGAGTCCAGCAGCTGCTTCTCCGCCTGCTTGGCGGCACCAGGAACGTTGTCGACGTCGTCGGCGAAGGCGGGCGAGGCGACCCCCATGGCCATCACAGAACCGGCAACGACCGCAGCGGCCTTCGTGTACTTCACTTCAGCGTCCCTCTCTGACGGCGGCGTCTGAATACGGCCACGACCCTCGCGCCGCCCGGACGACTTGCTGACCGTCCGGAACCCCACCGTCACCACCCATAACGGCGCTCGCCACGGACGGGAACCCCCGATCACCCCAGGGCCGTCCACAACCACCCGAATACCGCAACCGTCGTACGATGAGACACCGACTTCCCAGGCGGTACCTCCTCGAAGGTTCCGGGGCGAACCAGTCGCCGGGGACCTTGCACATCGCCGCCTCGACGTCCTTCGAGACGATCGTGCCGTCCGCGATGAGCCGATGAACAACCTTGCCGCGCACCTCAGCCGCCCGGTCGGTTTCGGTGGCCGCATCGTTGATCGGCGAGTCCTTCCTGTAGTGCAACGTCTCACTCAACTGCTCGGCAGGTTTCGGGGATTGGGCTCTCCTGCTCCCGGCCTCCCGGAGGCCAGCCACCGGGAGGCTGTCCTCTCGCTATGCGCGCCTGGCGGCATGGAGCATGGCTTGATTTGTGGGTCACTTGGCCGCCTCGGGCGGGATGGCACTTGTTCGACGCCCTGCCCTGGTCGATGCCCCGTCTCAGGGACGGCGCGCCCCGCTGGCCGGCGACGATCTCAAGGCGCTGGGTGCGCTGCTGGACGACTCGGCCGAGGCCCGGGTGGAGTGCTCCCGAGCTGTGCGCCTGGCTGAAGGAGGAGCGGGGCGTGCAGGTGTCGGCGGCGTGGCTGGCCGAGCTGCTGCACCGCGAGGGGTTCCGGCGGAAACGCACCCGCGACAGTCTTCGGCACAATGCTGGCCCCGCCCTCCAGCAGGCTGCCCGGGCCCGGCTGGGGACTTGCGGACTTACGGCTTCGAGGGAAATCGGATTCAGGCGTGCTGGCCTGGCGGTTCGGCCGGTGGGTGATCAGCAGGCGGTGTAGCGGACGGGGCGAGTTCGGTGCTCGTCTGTCGGCGGGTGGCGCGCTGGGCGGACCGGTCGGAGAGCAGACCGGCGATCGCGGGGTGGGCCTCGGCGTAGGTGTCGCGCCGTCCGATGCAGCGCGGGCTGCCGGGCCGCTGCCCATGGTCGGGCACGTTCGGCGAACAGCTCGCCGAAGTGAGCGTGCGAGACACCGGATAGGGCAGGAGGGGAACAGGCCGCACGGGCCCAGGCCAACTTCACAACTCACCCAACCCGTGCGGCCCTTCTCATGTCGCGGCCAGGCAAGGGCAATCAGTGAGCCTCCGGAGAATGTAAGGGCTCAGCTCCCCGCGTCAGCAAACATCTCCGCGCGCTCGCGATGCCAGTCTGCGGCCGACTGCGCCAGGGCAGGGCTGATAGTCGATCCCAGCATGCTGCCCAAGCGTTCGACCTCCTCTGCGAAGCGCAGGTGCTCGCGCCGGGCGTACTCCCGGCAGGCGAGGCACGTGACGCTGCCCGGACGCGGCGAGGTCATCGCATACGGCACCCGCAGCCCGCATCCGGTAGCGACGACGCTCGGCAGGTTACCCACCAGGCCGAATGTGGATGCCACCACGTTGCGGGCGGCGGCATCCCCGTGGAACACCTTCGACTCGACATGGATATGCGGATCGTTCCCGCCCATGTGTCCCCCTTGCCCCAGCAACCGGACTGGCCGGGAGTACTCCCGGTCGGCCGCAGACCGCAAGCTCAGTCTCCCATGCCGCGGCCCGGCCACGGCGATCACTCATTCCCCCGAGGCCGTTGCGGGTGGAAGCGCATGCGGGCTCGCGCGATCTGATCTTCCTTGACGCGTCGGGCTTCGCATCCACCATGCCCATCGGCTACGCCTGGTCCCGCATCGGGCAGCGCGCGGTGGTACCGCGCGAGGACGCCCGCGACCGGCGCGTCAACGCCCTCGGCGCTCTGATCGTGGGCGTAGGCGCCGACCTGCTGCGGGAGCACACGCCCGGCAAGATCGACGCGACCGTACTGCTGGAGCTGGAGTTCGTCTGCCGACCGCCGGCCGGCCTGCCCGGCAAGGCTGCCTCGCTGTCCCTGGCCGCGGACGGTCTCGGTCCTTCCATGCCCGTGTGGCGGCGGCCGAAGCCGTGCACGGTGGTCCTGGACAACGCCTCCGCGCACATCGCCAAGGCGTTCAAGGGGCGTCGTGAGCAACCGGCGAAGATCGGGGTGGAGCTGTTTTACCTGCCGCCCCTCAGCCCCGAACTCGACGACATCGAGCACATCTGGCGCGCGACACCCTCTGATCGCCGTCGCCGGGGAAGTCAGTCGCCGGGGGCGTACCGCCCACGCATCTCGGCGAGTTCTGCCTGGCCGAGACCGGCAACTCCAGTGAGCCCAGCGCCGTCGTGCTCCAGCGCCCGGCGTGCCCACCGGAAGTCGTGGCCTCTTTCGTGCGCATCGGGCCTACATCCCGTTGCTGCTTGAACCCGTTGGCGCGGCGGAGTCTCCGGTCATGTGGCCAGGTCCAGCCATTCCCCGACGGCCAGCACGTGTGCGCGCCCTCCGGCGTGCGTGCGGAACTCGTTCTCCGGGTCGGAGACCTCGACGTAGCCCGCGATCTTGTCCGGCTGCTCCGTCTCGTAGTGCATCGGCACTGCGTACCGGGCGTCGAGGATCTCCGCGGCCGCGGCGGCCTGCCGCGGGTCCAGCGCGGCGGGCAGCGGGCTCGGCGGCTGCAGGTGCGGCGCGTCGACCACCGCGCCGTTGGCGGGCAGGAACACCGCGTCGAACGGGCTGAACCGGCGCGCGATGAGCCACCAGTAGCCGTGGAACATCGTGTCGCCGCCGTGGAAGACTCGCCGCCCATCGGCCTGCACCACCCAGTTCAGCTGCGGGTCGCCCAGCCCGTCGACGGCAGGGACCGCGGTGACGCGGAACGGCCCGACTTCACGGGTGGTCCAGGCATCCACGACCTCGGCAGCCAACTGGTGCACGGCCAGCTCGCGTTCGGCCGGCAGGGTCGTCACGTTGTCCACTTCGTCGCCGTGACCGGGCGCCGGTCGCAGCACCGGCGCCCCCGGTATCAGCACGTCTGCGAGCGCGGACGCGTCGGTGTGGTCCCGGTGCAGGTAGGTGACCAGTGCGGCGGTGACCTCCCCGCTCGGCACCACCAGCCCCTCGCCGGGCTTCCACCCCGTGAACAGCGGTGAGAGGTCCCGCACGTAGTCGATCACCAGCCGCTGGCCACCCGCCTCGATCTCCAGCCCGGCCCAGCCCAGTCGTCGCACCCGCATCTCGCACTCCTTCGTCCCGGTAGTCGACTGCCGCGGAATTTAGCGTACGAGCGTTCGTTAAATCAATAGCGAACGCCCGTACGCTATCCTCGTCGCATGTCACCACGACGCTCAGCGGCCGAAGCACAGGCCACCAGGGGCCGGATCCTCGACCGTGCCGCCGAGATCGCCTCCGAGGAAGGGCTGGACGGCATCACCATCGGCCGGCTCGCCGAGGAGCTGGAGATGAGCAAGTCCGGGGTGCACAAGCACTTCGGCACCAAGGAGACGCTGCAGATCTCCACGCTGGACAAGGCGTTCGTGGACTTCTGGCACCGGGTGGTCGAGCCCGCACTGGCCGAGCCGCCGGGGCTGCGGCGGCTGCGCACGGTGTGCGCCAACTCCGTGGGCTACCTGGAAGCGCCACTGCTGCCCGGCGGCTGCCTGATGACCGCGGCGCTCACCGAATACGACGGCCGCCCCGGCCGGGTCCGCGACGCGGTGGCCGAGGTGTGGTCGCGCTGGCGCGAACAGTTGCGGGCGGACCTGACCGCGGCGGTGGAGAACGGCGAGCTACCCGGCGGATTCGACATCGACCAGGCACTGTTCGAGATCGTCGCCGCCGGGCTGGCACTGAACGCGGCCATGCAGCTCCAGCACGACCGGACGGCCGCGGGCCGGGCCCGCCGCGCGATCGAACGGGCCCTGGACCAGGCCTGACCGCACGTCGGACCGGGCACTGACCGAGGTCGGTTGTATCGACAGCACCCGCACGGGAGGGCACTACAGGCTTCTGACCTTGGGTTTCCCGCACTCGATGTTCAGCGAGAATGCCCAATCTTCACTGCGAGAGGTCACCCCGTCTCACCGAAGGGCTGCCAACGTGCCATGCGCAGCGGGTTGTTGACGTGGCGCATGGGCTGTTCGTTCGCCTGCACGCGGCATCAGGTGCTGCTGGCCGACATCTACCCGGCGTGCGGCCGGATCCCGCGCCTTCACGCCCATCCCCGCCGGGAGATGCCACACCCGGGCCTGTGCGCAAGAGCCCCGCGCCCACGGGTCCGCGCGGTCATCGCCGCCACCGCCCGCTGGCGCAGGCCCCAGCCATCGGCCTGCCGACCGACGGTGGCACGGCACGAACCCAGCGCCTCACCAATGGCCTGCGCGGACCCGGGCCAAAGGTGCGCTGACCGTTGTACGGGCCGAGCGGCGCACCATTGCAGGCGGTACGGCGCGACGCGCGCTGCCTGGGCGGACTCGTCCTCAACCACGCCGTCACCGCGGATTTGACCGACGTGGCCGGACCCGAGACCCCCAGCGACTTGAGTACTACCGCTGCCACCCGCTGCCCGCAGGTCAACGCACGCACGCAGGGCTCAACACCTCGCCCTGCACAGCCACTTCGCTCCCGACGACGCGGCTGCTGCCGCCGTAGCGATCACAGCGGCAGTACGGATCCTGACCGCAACGTCAGCGTCCGCCGCCGACCGGGCGGCGCAGTGGCTCGCCGAGCGAGTGGCGGCCACCGGCCGCCCCCTTCACCTCGGTGGCGTCGCCACCCTGGGCCGCCACCTCGCGCCTGGTCTCCAGCCACTGCGCCGCAGCCTTGAGGCAAAGATGATGCCGTCGGCACGGCTGCGCCACTGAAGCCCCGTCACCTCCAGCCGCTCCCCGAGCAATCAGGACGCCAGCGCCCGGATGTCGCCGACCGTCCTGTGGCCCGAGTGCGATCTGCGCCTGGCGCCGCGACACGCCAGCGGCAAACCCGTAGCGCGACACGCGGACGAACTCCTCGCCGTCGCCTTCCTCCTGGTCGGCAACACCACCGCGATCGGTGCCGCTACCCGCCTGACGGGCACCCCCGTCAGCAGCCACAACGTCTCCCCTGCTTGCGGAACTCACCCGCCGCCGCGACTGCGCCGACGCCGGATCTCTCGGGGGGTGGGGTATGCCGGGCTGGTAGGGGCACGCTCTACGCTTCAGCGCATCGCAGAGAGGCAGGCGTACGCCCGATGAAGTCCCGTGCAGTACGCGTGAGATGGGCTTGGTCGGCGAAGCCTGCCGTGGCCGCGGCCAGGGTGGCAGTCGAATCCGGCAGGTCGGCGATCGCGGTACGGAGCCGGCCCCATCGGCGCAAGCGGGCGAGCGCGATGCCCACGTCCTGGCGGACCAGGGCGCGCAGCCGCGGGGCCGACAGGCCGACCTCGGTGGCGACGGAGGTGATGGGCAGGTCCGGATCGCGCACCGTGCACAGGTCGATGGCGTGGGCGACTCTCGCATCGAGCGGGGTCGGGTCCCCGGCGAATGCCCGCAGCTCGGTGTATCCGGCGGCGAGGTCCACGCCGGTGCCGGGGCCGTGGGAATCGGTGGTGCCGAGCCCGGCGAGCAGGCGGCGGACCTCGCCGACATCGAGTCGTATCGGCTCCGGGCGGGAGGGCAGCAGCCAGGAGTCGATGAACAGGGCGATGTAGGGCGAGGTCGCCGCGCAGCTGTGGGCCAGCTGAGGCGGAACGATCAGCCCGGGCGCCGCGACCATGGGCCGTTGCGGCTGGTGGAGTTGGGCGTGGCCGCCGATCGGCAGCACGGCTTTCCACGCGGGCAGCCGGTGTGGGGCCACATGGAACGGGCGGGATTCGGCGAACATCGTCGCTTCGGTTCCGCAGGCGAAGACGATGCGGCGATCGTTTCGTTCAAGTGCCCAGGCACGGGGTGAGCTGATCATCGTGCCATGCACGCTATCGCTGCCGTCGCTTTGGCGGTGTTCCTGGTTGTCACGGGGGTCATGCATTTCCTGGCCCCCGGCTACTTCCGCACGCTGGTGCCCGGATGGCTCCGCCGGGCACGGCTCCTGGTGGCCGTCACGGGGGTGGCGGAGGTCGTGGTGGGTGCGCTGGTGCTGGTTCCGGGCACCAGGTCGGCCGGGAGCTGGACCGCCGCCGCCTTGATCACCTGCTACCTGGTGTCCCACGTGGACGCGCTCCGAGGCGCGCGCCCGGACCGGCCCCGGGTGCTGGAGCGGCCGGCCGGTGCGGTAGCCCGGCTGGTGGTGAACCTCCTGTACATCGCCTGGGCGGTTGCCGTGGCCAGGTCCGCGGCCTGACGCCGGTGCGCGGCGACCGATTGTCCGAGGCGGCGCCGAAGCCGCCCGTAATCCCAGAGGAAGTCACGCCATGAGTCATCGCCTCGTCGTCGTAGGTGCCGGGTACGCCGGTCTGCCGGCGGCCAAGCGCCTCGCCCGCAAGCTGCGCCGCAGCGATGTCACCGTCACGCTGGTCAATGCCTCGGACCGGTTCGTGGAACGGGTCCGGCTCCATCAGCTGGCCGCCGGGCAACGATGGGCGGGGCCATCGTTGCGGCAACAGCTCAGCGGTACATCGGTCCAGCTGGTCGTCGCACGCGTAACCGCGATCGACACCACTGACCGGACCGTGTGTCTGGACGCCGCGCCCGGAGCGATCGGCTACGACACCCTCGTGTACGCGGTGGGCAGCCGGGCGCAGCTCGACGAGGTCCCCGGGGCAGCCGAGCACGCCTACACCGTCGCCGACCTCGATCAGGCGATGCGGCTGCGGCACAGGGTTGCCGAGATTGCCTCCGGCGGCACGGTTGCGGTGGTCGGCGCAGGGCTGACCGGTCTGGAAACCGCCGCGGAACTGGCCGAAAGTTACCCGCAGTTGCAAGTCCGGCTGTTCACCGGTGCCGATGACGTCGGGTCCGGGCTCACGCCGCGAGCCCGGACCCACCTGCGGCGCGCTCTGGACCGGCTGGGCGTCTCGGTGCATTTGAAGACCGTCGTCACGGCGGTGCGGCAAAACGGCCTGGACACCCGCGATGGCACGTCGTTCGCCGCTGACACCGTTGTGTGGACCACCGGGTTCCGTGCGCCGGAGCTGGCCCGCGCGGCGGGGTTCGCCACGGATGAGAGCGGCCGGATGCTCATCGATGCCACCCTGCGCTCGGTCTCGCACCCCGAGGTGTACGCCGTGGGCGACGCGGCTGCCGGGGTGTCGGTGAGCGGAGCACCGAGCCGCCTGTCCTGCCAGGCAGCCCTACCCATGGGCCGGAGTGTTGCCGATGCCGTCGCGGCTCGGCTGACGGGCCGGGAACCCGGGCCAGTTCGGATCGGTTACGTCTTCACCAACATCAGCCTCGGCCGGCACGACGGTATCGTCCAGTTCACCCACGCCGACGACCGCCCGCGCAGGTTCGTCCTGACAGGACGCGCCGCGGCGGCCTTCAAGGAGACCGTCGTACGAAGCACGATACGTTCCGGTACGCGCGGCGAGCCGGGCAGGGACGAGCCGGATTGTTGAGCCAACCCGCCTACCGCAGAGCATCTTGTGACCTCACGAGGTCCGCTCAGAATTCCGGCGGCCGGTCGACGGTCCCCCACCGGAGCACGCTGGAGCCGCCATTCGCGCATGAGCCCCAGGGATGGCAGGTCAGTTTCGGCGTCACGGACGTGGAGGACGCACTCCGGGGGGTCCGCGAGCTGGGCGGAAATCCTCTGTCCGAACCCGGCTATCCGCCCTCCAGGTGAGATGGTTCCGTGCTGGTCCAAGACCTCCGGGGCGGAACATTCGCGCTGACACCGGCACTCAACCGAGCGGCAGCCGGACAGAACCACGTCCGGACCGACGATGTGAGCCCCGCCGATAAGCGGCAGCCGCTCGCGGCCCTCAATGCAGTGGACCTCCGGGACGCCCCAGGATGCCGACACGGTTGTGAGACTGCGCAGCTGGACACAGCGTGAGACACCGCGAGAATCAGCAGGTCACCGCCCCGGGGCATGCCCTCGACGGGGAGAACCTCCAGCCCCGGGGGCTCAGATTTCATGGCCGAATCTCAGACTGGTTGGCCACTGTGAGGCCACTTGGCCACGCTGTCGAAACAGGCGCCTGCCCCGCCGCACCCCAACTGGCAGATTCTCAATGCTCTGCAGACCGACCTTGCGGATTCTCATTCGCCGTGAAGGCGGACCAGACGCCGATGTCCGGTCTCACTGGACCTTGTGGCGTCTCACCTGTCTCAGGTGGTAGTCGGTCGATTCCCGGCGTGCGTGGCTGGCTCTGCCCGGTTTTCACCTTTCAGGGTGGATTGAGTCTCATCTGATCTGGCTGGTCTCACCGAACCCGTGATGGTCGTTCCATGGACAGGACGGGTGCGGTATCCGATGAGGCGCTGCTGGAGGTGGCGGGCTTCGATGTGGCCTGGGTGGAGGGCGGGGTCGAGGTCCGGCGGCCGTTGAGGGACGCGGTGGGGATCGCGTTCGAGGGCGTGCCGCCAGTACGTGAGTTTCCGTCGTACCGAGGCCAGCGCCACTTCCCGGGGTTGTACTGGTCGGCGACGACGGGCCGTCATGTGGGTTTCGAGTCGTGGCTGGAACGGGACCACGCGATGCTTCTCGACTTCGACCCGCACGTGACCGGGTTCGCTTCGCAGCCGTTCTGGCTGAGCTGGCGCGATGAGACGACACGACGGGGACGGTCGCACGCGCCCGACTACTTCGCGCGGGCCGTCGACGGGACGGGGCTGGTGATCGACTGCCGTCCGGTCGACCGGATCGACGAGCGCTCCGCGGTGGCGTTCTCGGTGACGCGGCAGGTGTGTGAGGCGGTGGGCTGGGCCTACCGCCTCGTCGGGGCACTTGATCCGGTCCGGGTGGCGAATCTGCGCTGGCTGGCCGGCTACCGGCATCCACGCCACGCGGCGGCGGCGGGGACGGTCGCCGCGGTGAGGGCGGCGTTCGCGGTCCCGGCGCCTTTGATGGCCCAGGCCGCCACGGTCGGGGATCCGATCGAGGTGCTGCCGGTGGTGTTCCACCTCCTGTGGTCTGGGGTGCTGGGGGCGGATCTCTCCCGTCCGCTGGGTGATCTGACGTTGGTCGAGCGGAGGTACGGGCGATGAGTGGACTGCTGCCGCGTGGGGTGCTGAGTGTCGGGGACCGGGTGCGGTTCGGGGACAGGGTTCATTCCGTCGTCGGCCTGGCGGGGACCTTGGTCCGCCTCCTCGACGATCACGGGGCCGCGAGCCTGGTCCTGTTCTCCCACCTGATGGCCTCCGAGGGGTTCGCGTTGCTGGACTCCAAGCCAGGGGCCCCGGGGCTGCCGCCGTTCGGTCTGCTGGACACCGTTCCTGAGCCTGCGCTGCGGCGGGCGAAGTTCTTCGAGCGGCACCTGATCGAGGTGGAGACCGGTCTGCTGCCGGACGCGCCGCCGGGGTCCAGTCCGCGTCCGGAGTACGACCCGAAGTGGCGCAAGCTCAGTGAGCGCATGGTCGCCAAGGCCGAGGAACTGACGGTGTCGGGCACACCGGTCTCGGACCGGACGCTGTTCCGGCTGCGGGGTCTTTGGCGCGAGCAGGGGATCTGGGGGCTGGTGGACCGCCGGGTCATGCGCGGTTCCCAGCCGCCCGGAGGAAGTGCCGACGAACGCCTGGTCGCGGTCGTGGTCGAGGTGCTGGCCGCCCAGGAGAACCTGTCGACGGGCACCCGCAGCCGGGTGATGCGCCAGGTTGAGCGGCTCGTCGTTGAGCGCCACGGCCAAGGCGTGGTTGCGATCCCGTCGCGGGCGACGTTCTACCGCCTGATCAAGGAACTCGACGAAGGCAAGCACTCGTTCGGGGCGGCGACCACTCGCCGGTCCCAGGGCCGGCGTCCGCAGGAGCCGTTCACGCCGACGATGGCCGTCCGGCCCGGCGAGGTCGTCCAGATCGACACGACCCCGCTGGACGTGCTGGCGGTGCTGGACGACGGGGTGACCGGTCGGGTTGAACTGAGTATCGCGGTCGATGTCGCCTCGCGGACCATCTGCGCGGCAGTCCTGCGTCCGGCCGGGACCAAGGCGGTCGACGCGGCCCTGCTGCTGGCGCGGACTCTGGTCCCGGAGCCGATGCGGCCCGGGTGGGCGGAGGCATTGCGGATGTCCGCGTCGCTGATCCCGCACGCACGGCTGATGAGCATCGACGCCCGACTGGAGCACGCCGCCGCCAAGCCGGTCATCGTCCCGGACACCATCGTGATCGACCACGGCAAGGTCTTCATTTCCGACACCTTCACCGCGGCCTGCCGCACCCTGGGCATCTCCGTCCAGCCCGCCCGCCCGGCCACCCCGACCGACAAGGGAGTCGTCGAGCGGACGTTCTCCTCGATCAACACCCTGTTCTGCCAGCACGTGGCCGGCTACGTCGGCTCCAACGTCACCCAGCGCGGCCAGGCCGTCGAAGCCGTCTGGACTCTGCGGGAACTGGCCGAGCTGTTCGAGGAATGGTTGATCGCCTGCTGGCAGAGCCGGCCCCACGACGGACTGCGCAGTCCATTCCTGCCGAACAAGGCGCTGTCGCCGAACGAGGTCTACGCGCTGCTGGTGACCCGCGCCGGGCACCTGCCGGTCTGCCTGACGGGCGATGACTACATCGAACTGCTGCCGGTGGAATGGCGGAAGATCAACGACTACGGGATCGTGATGGACTACCGCACCTACGATTGCCGCGAGTTGGGGCCCTATCGCCGCCAGCCCTCCGGCGTCCCACTCAAGGGCGACCTTTGGGAAGTCCACTACGACCCCTACGACCTGTCCCACGTCTGGGTCCGCGACAGCAGGGCGGGCGGATGGATCACCGTCCCGTGGACCCGGCTGGGCACGGTCTCCGCGCCGTTCGCGGACTTCACCTGGCGCCATGCCCGCTCCCTGCTGGCCACCCGAGGCGCGGACGACACCGACGAACAGAGCATCGCGGCCGTGGTCGAGGACCTGCTGACCCGCGCCGGAACCGGCCCGGACCGCAAGGTCGCCGCCCGCACCCGAGCGGCCACCACCCTGCCCGCCCGACCTGCCCTCGACGCTCCGCCGGATTCCGACGCCGACGCCGAGCCGGTGTCGGAGGAGGTCCCCGGCGAGGTCGTCCCGTTCGGAGTGTTCGACGCCTTCACCGATGGGAGCCGCGCATGACGCCCCCGCCGGAGCTGGAGGAGGTCGACCATCCGCTGACGACGAAGGAGGGCTGGGCCGCCTTCGTCAACGAGATGCCCGCACCGCCGCTCGTGCTGCCGCCAGCAGCCTTGCAGCGGCTGTCCGAGGCCGAGCGCGCGGACTACGACGCCGCCCGGGAGGACTACCACGCCCAGCTGGTGATCGTCTCCACGCCGACGATCCGCCACGTCGCCGCCACCGGGCGCAAGCGCATCTTGCTCAACCGACACCAGTACTCGGCTCGTCGCGGACTGATCGTCTCCGGTCCGGCGGGCACCGGCAAGACCACCGCTATCACCCAACTGGGAAAGAACTACGAGCAGTTGACCCGCCGTCGCGGCGCCATCTCGCCCGGGGCACTGCCGGTCCTCTACGTCACCGTCCCGCCGGCCGCCACGCCCAAGATGCTCGCCATCGAGTTCGCCCGGTTCATCGGGCTCCCGCTGCCGTCCCGGTTCAGCCAGGTCGAGGTCACCAACAGGGTCTGCGACCTGGTCTGCACCCTGGGCTGTCGACTCGTTCTCATCGACGAGCTGCACAATCTCGACATCCAGACCAGGATCGGTGCCGAGGCATCGGACCAGATCAAGTACCTGTCCGAACGCATCCCCGCCACGTTCGTACTGGCCGGGGTGGACATCGAGGGCACCGGCCTGTTCGCCGGGCGGCGCGGAGGCCAGATCGCCAGCCGCTACAGCCTCATCCCAACCAGCTCCTTCCGCCACAAGACCCCGCAGGAGCAGGCGGCCTGGCAAGCCCTGGTCGCCACGCTGGAGAACGCGCTGCGGCTGCACGCCCACCGCCCAGGCACCCTCCTCTCGCTCGCCCCCTACCTGCACGACCGCACCGCGGGCATGATCGGCAGCCTGTCCCACCTGGTCCGCGAGGCCGCCCTGGACGCCATCCTGGACGGCACCGAGAAGATCACCCGCGCCGGCCTGGAAGCCGTCGACCTCGACGAGAGCGCCGAACAGCAGAACCTGCCGCGCGCCCGCCAGCGCCGCGCCCGCGAAGCACGAAGGACCGCATGACCAGCCACCTGCGGACCCTGCCCGTCGCGCTACCGCCCGTCCACCGCGAGACGATCGGCTCCTACCTCAACCGACTCGCTGACGCCAACCACCTGCCCATCGGCCACCTCTCGTTCCTGATCGGCCCCAACCGCCGCCACCGGCGCGACGACAACCGGGTCGGTTACTGGACCCCCGCCGCCCTGCCCCGGCTGGCGGCTCTGACCGGCCAGAGCGTCCCCGCGCTGATCCACGCGATGCCAGTCCTGGCCGACGTGCGCGAACCCGCGCAGCACCGCCAGCGGTTGGCCATCGAAGAACTGGCTGAGCCCCGTCGGCGCCCCGCCTGCCGTCTCTGCATGGCCCGTCGTGGCATTCACGGGCTCGTCGTCCGCAGCACCCCGCACCACGAAGGGGTCTGCCTGCGGCACCAGCGCTGGCTCCACGGCGGCGACCAGCACCACCTGGACGCGCTCCCCGAGATACTCCACGCCGACCTGCGGCACCGTCGGCTCGTCCGCCGCAGCACGGCCCCCTTCATCGCCGTGGACTACCTGTGCGCCCGCACGATCACAGCGAACTGGTTCCGAGCGTCCGAGCCACCCACCCTTCGGCAGCGCTGGACCCGACGCCTGGACGCCCTCGCAGAGGACCCCTACGGAGATCCCCACCGCCCCACCGAGGACCGCATCGAACTCGCCACCTACCCCGAAACCGTCGCTCTGACCGGCCTGTTCGCCTCACCCCACTGGCACGAGCGCAACGACCTGCACACTGAAGCCGCACGCCGCCTGGCGATCGAAACCCAGGCCCTGCCGCCCGACCTCACCGCAGGCCGGCCCGGCTAGATGTGCTGTCTACGGAGGTTGGTGCCGCGTTCGTGCGCCCGGTGCATGGGACTGACCCACCGGTACGGCGACGGCGGCTCCCCGCTGTGCCGCTCGTGCCAGAAGCCGGTCCGCGCCGCACAACGCAAGCCGATGCCCACCTGACCGTCGCTCCTCCCGGAGCTTGCGGCCGAGCAGCGGCACCAGGGCCATCGCCGCGTCGCACGCCTTGCATGCCCGCGCGCCGGGTCGCTCCAGTGTGGTGAGCGCTTCGTCGAGATTCAGCTCGGGTTCACTGCGGCTGTCCTCCAGGCACTTTCGCCGAATGGACCGGCTGAGTGGTGGAAATTCGAGGTTCTGCCCACCGTGGGAGGGCACACAGTCGTCCCCTGACAGGTGGTGAACCCCGGTGTCCGTCCCTCATCGTCCGGCCACACTCTGCACGGCCCTCTTCCTCGCCCTGGCCGCAGCGCCCGCCGCACCGGCGAGCGACGGGGCGGCGCAGCGCGACCCCCTGCTGGTCCAGGACGCTCTCACGGCCTACAAGGACGACCGCACCCCCGGCGTCCGGGTGACGCTGAATGTGCGCGTCCCCAAGAACAAGGACGGCACGAAACGGTGCGTCGAGGTACTGAAGGTGGGGGTGGCGGTGCGCGGAGCCGAGCCAGGGGACTGGGACTACCACCCCTCGATCGATAAGAAGACCCGGATCTGCTCCGACGACGCCAACAAGGTCTTCACCACCGAGCCCAAGAAGGCCCCGACGAAAGCGACGTACTTCGGCTACTACCAGGCCCTTAAAAAGAAGGGGGAAAAGTGGGAAAAGTACTGGTACCCCCTCAGCAACGCGGCGCCTCTGACCGTGACCCCTACACCGGACACCGGCCGTAAGGAGGTATTCAAAGAGGAATTCAAGGGCTCGGAGATCGACCGGAATCGGTGGAACAACACCAAGAGCGGCTCCTACAAGTACTTGAGCCCCAACGAGGCGGACCACGGCACCACCAACGTAGAGGACAACAAGCTGGACCGGATCACCCCCGACCAGGTCAAGGTGGGGAACGATCAGGCGAGGTTCACCGCCGTACCGGGCGGCGCACCCCTGCCGCAAGTGGTGAACCCGAAGACGGAAGAGGTCCTGGAAGAGAGCTGCCTGGACAGGAAAAACCGGCGGAACGACGCGGGCGTTACTGAGAGTTGGAAAACCGGACTGCTGACGACCCAGGATTCCAACGATCACAGCGACGACTTCGTGTTCCGGCGCGGCTTCACGGTCAAGCGCGGCGACTACGTGGAGACCCGAGTCGAGATGCCCACCCAGGAAGATGCCTACCCGACAGGCGCCTGGCCGGCTCTGTGGACGTGGGGTGCCCGCACGAAGAGCAAGGAGCCCGGAAAGTGGGAAGGGACTAGTGGTGAGATCGACTCCTACGAGTACCACCCGGGCCCGCGCTCGGGGAACCACCCGGGCCACCCGAACCGGCTGGAGCTCACCAACCGCCTGTGGAATCCCCATCCGACGGCGGACTACATCAACGAGCAGGACATCAAACCGGGCACGTACGTGACCATCGGCACGTACTACGGCGAGAAGTCGGTCAAGTGGTACGTCAACGGCAACGAGGTCTTCGCCGACGAGAAGGGCGTGCCCGAAGACTGGAGGGGCTTCCTGATCCTGAACCTGTCCGTGAGTGGCGACTGCTTTGGCCGACAGCCCAAGGCCGAGGACAGGGGTGAGATCGGCTTCTCCGCCGACTACGTGCGGGTCTATCGCTGAGCGACCGGCTCTACCGGTGCGCATGAGGAAGGGCCTTCGCTGCGGTGATGCCGGCGGCGAGGGCCCTGCGCTTTGTCCAAGGGGAGGGGGCTGCTTCGCTCGATCCACCGCCGCGCCACCACCCGCCGCTCACGCGGCACCAACCTCCGTAGACAGCACAGCTAGAGCTCGCACGGCAAAGCGGCGCACAATGATCCGCATGACAGCCGCATCCCCCGCTTCCCGCCTGGTCACGGCGGCCGCCCGCGAGGTCCTCCGGCCGCTCGGTCTCCAGCGGCGCGGAAGATCACGCACATGGATCGATGACCACGGCTGGTGGCTGGGCATTGTCGAGTTCCAGCCGGGCCGGAACGACGGCAGCTATCTGAACGTCGGCGTGATGTGGTTGTGGCAGGACAGAAACCATCTGGCATTCGACGTCGGCGGTCGTGAGCCCGGATTCGAGCGGTTCGTGAACCCCACCCAGTTCGCCCTCGACGCACAGAGCCTCGCGCGGCGGGCCGCCGACCTGGCGTTGGAGAACCGGGCCAGGTTCATCGATCTGCTCTCCACCGCCGACTTCCTGACGTCACAGAAGCCTCGCCCCGGCTACTTCTGGGACAACTACCACGCCGGGTTTGCCGCCGGACTGACCGGTGAGATCGCCATCGCACGGCGACGCTTCGACCACGTCCTGGCCGAGGATGCTTTCGCGCCTTGGATGGTCCAAGCTCAGGAGTCCGCCCGGCAACTCCACGGCCTGGCAGGAGACCCCGAAGCCTTCCGGGACTGGGCGACGGCAGCCGCCACCTCCTGCAGGCAGCAACTCAAGCTCCAGACGTGGGGGGCAGCAACGACCAGCGGCAGCTACTGGAGCTAACTCACGTGCCGAAACTGCCACGCTGGGTGAGAATCCCAGCGGTGACGTCTCAGTCGAGCTGACGCACCACAGCTCAGAGCCAACACAGCCGCCATGATCGACGAGATACCCGATCCTCCAGATCCGATCCTCGATCTCAGGACTGGTCACCCTCGATCTGAGTCTCACCCAGACCTGACACCTCGCAGGTCAGGGCACATTCAGATGACGCGCTGGATGAGACGGGACAGCCGAGGTCGCCTCCCGGCAGGGACACGAACCGCCATCCTCTGGGGCCTGTGATCTGCCACGCCTCGAACGCCGCATCGGTTGGACACGTCAGATGCGCGCCATCCTCGAACACCATCCGAAGCGTGCCGGACTTGAAGGCGACCGCAGAGACAACCTTCGTCCCGAAGAGCGGGAGGGCTGCGGCCACGTCCTGAGTCTCCGGCACCAGAAGCACGCCGGGATTGGTGTGGGCCGGCCCGAATGAGAGCCGAGCAGGCGCTTCGAGTTGAACTTCCCAACCTTCGTCGAGGGTCAGCGTGAGGCGGTAGTCGACAGTGATCCCAGCAACGCCCCACCCTCGGAGATTCAAGATCCATCGGTCATCGTGTTCGACCGGCTCTGCTCCGGTGTTTATCACCCCACCATGGTGCAAGACCCAGCCGAGGACAACGGACGGCCATCAGAGATTCCGCCGAAGCCACGTCCGTTGAGAATCCGGCGAGGATTGCTCTCGATCCACTTGGCGAACCAGCAGCTCAGGCCAAGATCCAGAGACATCTCCGCTGCGACGGAACAGCGCCCCAGCAGCATCGCTCGCTTATCGCTCATGTGAGTGGACGGGAACTGGCCGAATTCGGGTGTTCGAGTGAGGGTGATGGCGGACTTGGACAGCCTGGGAGGTCTTGCGCGGCTTCGTCTGTGCTGGCGGCAAGCGTCTGCGCCCCGTGCTGTGTGTGGCCGGCTGGCAAGCTGCAGGAGGCCAGGACGGCATGAAACCCGTCCTCAAGGTCGCGGCATCGCTGGAAATGTTCCACGCTTTCGCCCTCATCCACGACGACATCATGGACCGCAGCGCCACCCGCCGCGGCAGGCCGACCATCCACCGTGCCTTGGCCGATTCGCACGCCGACGGCCGCAGCGCCCGGGCCGCTACTCTGCGGTCTCTACAGCGACAACATGGCGACGCCTGCCCTCGCCTCGAGTGTCCATGAACTGGCCGCTCAAGGTCACCGGGCGGAAGAACTATCCAGGGCGCGAGCGACGCCGATGATGCGCCGCAGCAGCTGAGACCCCTTTGCCAAGAGCCGCCCGCCATCATCGATGAGACCCTCCAGCTGAGCTCAGGCCAAGTAGTAGCCGTCAGCTTCTTTGGTTACGCGCGGCTCGCCTTCAGCGAACAGTTCAGCGAGGGCATCGAGGTCGAATACATTGCCTTCGAGTCCGGCCTTGACTGTCATGAGCGTCCCTTTCGCACTCCGCCGCCACGGCTCAAGGCTCGCCTGGTTGAGGGTAGTTACCAGCCATGGTTGGCCATGGCCCCCTCCATAACGCAGCGCCACGGTAGCGTCAGAGACTGCTGAGCGGCGTTTGGAGATCAGAGGAGAGGCAGCGGTTCTCGGTAGAGATTGCATTAGTTCCTGCCGCAACGCCGAGCGCGGGTCGCAGCACGGGCCGGCTCGTCGGCTCCCCCCTTTCGTGCCGGTGCACATTCGCCGACCTGTTGGTCACGGCGTCAGGTCGAGAAATTTCCAGTGTGCTTGGGGTTGTGCGCCGCTGAGCCATTTCCCGCAGTTCTGCAGGACCGTGGGGCTTGAGGTGATGTGCTGGGTACCTGTGCCGAGATCGCGCAGGAATCGGTCGATCGGCCCACGCCGGATCGCTGCCGTCCCCGCCCATCGGTGCACCGTCCGCCCCACGTCCTGCACGGTCCACGTCGTGTGGTTGAGCGCCAGCCTGAGCAGCGTGTCCTGCTCGGTACTCGTCACCTCGCCTGCGTCCAGGGTGACTTCGATGCCTTGCCACACCTCAGTCGCCCACGCCCGCGCCGAACGAAGCTTGGCTTCGGCGGTCGCGTACTCCGCGTGGAACTGCGCGGTGTCGACGGCGGCGTTAGGCGTGCCGGATTTGGCCGCGGCGACCAACTTCAGTTCATCGAGCAGGCGCCGCCCCACACCCAATGCCCAACCGGTGTGCCCGATTGCGGCCATGTTGACCAGGCCGAGGCGATAGATCGCGCCACCGTTGGCCGGGGTGGTCGTTGTGGCAAGATACGTGTGCGTCGCCGGGACATACACATCGGCACAGTGGTAGTCGATACTGTGCGTCGCACGCAGCCCGAGCACGTCCCAGTTGTCGACGAGTTCCACCTGCGACTTCGGCATCGCCAGCACCCGCAGCTCCCCGGTTCCCTCGACCTGGATCGCACTGTGGATATGGGTGGCGTGCGCTATACCGGAGGCGAACTGCCAACTTCCGCTCACCAGATAGCCGCCCTCCACCGGGACGGCTCGGCCGGGCCGGGTGCCGTGCCCGGCCAACAACGCGTGGCCCCCGCCTGCGACATCCGGAAACAAGTCGGCCACCGCAACGGTATCGAGATAGGCCGCAGTGGTGCCGGTCGTCAACTGCAGCGCCATCATCGTCCAACCGGCCGAAGCGTCGTGGTAGCTGACGCGCTCGACCGTCTCCATCAGTTGGTGCGGGGAGAACTCGTAGCCGCCGAGGTTCTGCGGCAGTGCGGCCCCCACGACCCCAGCGTCCAGTAATGCCCGCGCGGTGTCCTCGGTGAGTCTGCCGAGTTCCTCGGCCGCGTCCGCGTCCGCGTCAAGCACCCCGCCGAGTGCGTCAATCCGCTCGATCATCGCGGGAAATTCGGGGCTGACATGCAATCCGTCCGAGACCGCCATGGAAGGTCGCTCCTCGCAAGCAGTGCTGAGTTAGCGTCACATCACGCGCAGGGCCGTACCACTCTGCAGCCCGCACCAGGATATCTGCGCTGAGGTGGGGAGTTACAGCTCCATTTTGCATTCTGAGCCCCCTTCGAGGTACTTGGCCATACTCGGTGCCGCCCAAGTGCGGCTGTGATCATGAATCGCCGCTCGGCCCGCCTCGCTCGATGCCGGCCGCCCATGTCAGGCACGGGAGCCAACGAACTGCCGCCGATGGCCCGTTAACTGCCAGATATGCGCGGTTGTTGGGCCGTGCATGATCAAGAAGGCGGTGCTCACGGCCGTGGCCTCCACCACTACAGCGCCCGTCCGCCGCGAACGCGGTGCTCACGACGCCCGTGTCCGCATCGGCAACTGCCGTCACTCTGAATGGCGTTCCGCTCGATCGCCCGCATGGATGGTGGTGAAAGGGAAACGGCATGGACGGGCGGGTCGGGTGCCGGTCGGCAGCTTCGGTCTTCGGCTCCGCACTGCCCGTGGCCGGACTGCGGCAGCGCACCGCCTCGGGGCCGGCCTCGGGCGGCGATGTGCTGGTGGGCGGGCTCGAAGTCGTCCCGCACCCAGGCGGGATGCGGTCGCGTGCCGCGGTGTAGCGTGCGCCGGGCGCGGCACGCCGTACCGGGCGGGCGGTGCCGCCGGCAACACTGGTCGAGCCCGGATCGGAGCATCGGATGCGTGGAAGAACGGTACTGGTCACGGGAGCCACGCGAGGGATCGGACTGGCTGTCAGCCGCCGCCTCGCGGATGAGGGGGCCGAAGTCCTGGGGATCGCCCGGTCCGCCGCGTCGGGCGACTTCCCCGGCAGGGTGGTGCCGTGCGACCTCACTGACGTGGCGCGCACGCAGGCGACACTGTTGGCGCTCGCCCGCGACCACCAGGTGGACGCGGTGGTCAACAACGCCGGTATCGCGCTGCCCGAGCCGCTGGGCGAGGTCGGCCTGGAAAACCTCCAGAAGGTGCTGGACCTCAACGTGCGCGCTTCGGTCCAGGTGACCCAGGCCTTCCTGGACGGCATGGTCGAACGAGGCTGGGGCCGGATCGTCAATGTGGCCAGCCGGGCGGTCTTCGGCGCACGGGGACGCAGCAGCTACTCCGCCGCGAAGAGCGCACTGGTTGGGCTGACCCGGACGTGGGCACTGGAGCTCGCCGACCGCGCGATCACCGTCAACGCGGTCGCGCCCGGCCCGATCGAGACCGAGCTGTTCCGCAGGACCAGGCCGGTCGGAAGCGAGGCGGAGGCCCAGGTGCTCCGGTCGATCCCGGTGGGCAGACTCGGCCGCCCGGAGGAGGTCGCCGCGGCCGTCCGCTTCCTGCTCAGTGACGACGCGGGCTTCGTCATCGGCCAGACCCTCTGCGTGGACGGCGGCGGCAGCCTCCCCGGCCGCTGAGATTCCCCGGCATCTGGATATGGCCGTGGCCTGTTCAGCACGGCGAAGGCGGTGACAGCAGAGTGGGCCCCGCATGGCGGGGCCCGAACTGCTCGTGCGGAGCCACTCCCGAACGAAGCCGTCAGGAGGGGCGGGGCAGCGGTGCCGTGAGTCAGTTGGTCACGTACTGGACCATCTGGCTGCAGATGCCGACGAAGTTCCATCCACCGTCTCGGTCGCCGGTCCCGAAGATGTAGTACGGCTCGTTGCGTCCGGGCTGAAGGAGCCACCGGAGCGTCACCGTCTTGTAGGGGCCGACATAGTGCCCCTTCTCCTTGCGGAGTTCGTCAGCCTGGGCGATGTCCATGGGGAGGGGCAGCGGAATGACGCGGTCCTCGAGCCACGGCTGCCGAACCAGTTCCTATGGCGTTACGCTCCACAGAACGAGAGCCGGAGCCAGCGGTAAGGAACTCGGCCGCCGGAATGCCCACAAGACAGGCCTTAAAGGCACCTCCTCACACAAGTGACGCGCTCGCCCGACGGTTCTACCGGGCCGTTTCCGTCCAGGTGACCGGCAGTTCGTGGACGCCATAGACATTCATGTCGGTCCTCAGTTTCACCTCGCCGGCAGGGACGGCGAGCTCGAGGGTCGGGAAGCGACGCAGCAGGCTGGCGAAACCGGCGCGCATCTCGATGCGGGCCAATTGCTGGCCGAGGCACTGGTGGACGCCGTGGCCGAAGGACAGGTGACCGCGGGCCTTGCGGTGAAAATCCAGGGTGTCGGGGTTGTCGAAGCGCTGCGGGTCGCGGTTGGCAGCCAGCAAGGAGACAACGACGGTCGATCCCTTGCCAATTGTTTCCCCACCCAGCTCGATGTCCTCCGTGGCGTAGCGATAGAAGACATCGGCAACGGACAGGTAGCGCAGGAGTTCCTCAACGGCGTCGGGCAGCAGATCCGGATTGGCGCGCAGTTCGGCCAGCTGCTCGGGATGCTCCAGGAGCGCGAAGGTGCCGAGCCCCAGCATGTTGGCGGTGGTCTCGTGGCCCGCGAGCATCAGCAGGAAGGCGATGCCGATCAGCTCCTCGATGGTGAGGTCGTCATGGCGGGCCAGGTCGGACAAGATGTCTTCGCTCGGGTCGGCGCGTTTGCTCGTGACCAGATCGCCAAGGTACGTGGTCAGGCCGGTGTACGCGGCTATCTTCTCCTCCAGCGTCACCTCCTTTTCCATGAACTTGGCGAAGTTTCCCTGGAAGGTCTTCCGGTCCGCATAAGGAACACCCAACATTTCGCAGATCACCAGCGCGGGCACCGGCAGCGCGAACTCCTCGATCAGGTCGACCGGCGGGGTCAGGCGCGCCATTTTGTCCAGTTGCCGCTCGGCGATGTCGGCGATGTGCGCTTCGAGTTGCTTCATGCGCTTGACGGTGAAGGCGCCGGTGAGCTTGCGCCGCAGCCGGGTGTGGTCCGGCGGGTCCATGCTGATGAACAGGCCGGGCTCCTGCGGGGAAGGTTCGGTAGCGACGGGCATGCCGGGTGTCTCGTACGGAATGTGGAGTATCCCGATGTCCTGGCGGGAGCTGAACCGGGTGTCGGCCAACAGCTGACGCACGGCCTCGTAACCAGTAACGAGCCAGCCCTCGTGACCATCGGGGAAGACCAGGGGACTGACAGGGCGAGCCTCACGCAGCCGGGTGATGCCGCGGGGCGGGTCGAAGGGACCCGCGTCCCGCTCCATGGGAAGACTGTTCGGCAAGGCAGCCATTTCACTCATCGCATTTCCTCTCCTGGCGGTCGTTACGGCCACACTCGCCGACGGACCAGACACACGACTGTCACGGCCCTGACACCGACCACGCCGGAGACATGGTCGGTGTCAGGGGCCCGGTCGGTGTCCATGGAGGGTTGATGATGCTGGGGTGGTGCGCCGGGGTGAGTTGGCTGATCGTGCGTGGCAGGCGTTTTCGCCTTCAATCCCCCATGACCGGCCGCACCCTTCGAGAACTGCGATGGCGTACACGCCCCCATCTGGCCCGTCTCCGTCGACGGCGTCGTCCTGGACGCGCAGAGCCGGGTGCTGTTGCTGAAGAGCGAGTGCGAGGAGTGGGCACTGCCCGGCGGGCGCCGGGACCCCGACGGCCGCACCCCTGCGGTCATCCTGGCGCGGGATGTCAGCGGAGAGTCGGGGTGGAGGGTCAAGGCCGGTCCGCTACTGGACGTACGGGCCTGCCGACTGCTCCCGGAGACGATGCCCGAACGCCGTATCGCGCTCAGCGCCTACGGCTGCACCGTTCTGCCCCGACCCGGAATCGGCACTGAGCTTGATCATTATCTTCCGGTTCGATTCCAGACGGCGTCAGACCGGTTGACCACCTTTCGGAGTTCGCGGGCACTTTGACGCGTCATAGTCAGCATCACGCTGTCGAGGAGAGCGCGGGCATCGAGAGGATTACCGCAGCAGTACCAGTGCACGTTGCCCCACTCGTAGTCGTGCCGCAGATCGCGTTCGGGCTGGTGGACGTATTCCCTTCCACCGGCACACGGCCGCGCCGACGTCTCCTGGCCGGAGATAGCTGCGGGTGCGCTCGAGACGGATGATCTCGGACAGTGCGCACGAGGACAAGCCGTCGATGACCGGTTTCGCACCTGGCGTTCGGCGGCGGCCAGGGGTGCTGGCACGGAGATGCCCTGGCCTTCTACGCGGCATGGACCTTTCGGTTCGTCACCATGCCGTCCATGGCGCCACGATCCCCCACAGCGTCTCGAACGGGTTCGCTCACGTGGGGATTCGCCGGACGTGCAGGTGGCCTTCTGTGACTCAGCACTATGCCTGGCCGCTCAGCCACGCTAGTTGGTCGGCCAGAACGTTGTAGTCGACCTGCGCATGTGAGCCGTGACGCGTGAGTTGGAACCTTGCCAATATTGCTGGACCCGTGGCCTGTCAGCACTGGAATCGATGATTGAGATGATTGAGCCGAATCGCCGGGCGCGACCACAGCGGAGCGGGCATCGTCGGACCCGTGTTACGGCCTGTCCGCGCAAGCTACCGATCTCACACCTCATCTTCCGATTTGCGCCGTCTGGGACACTTGATTCCATGCACGGTGCCCGACCACACAATTCCACGCCATCACGTTCCATGCGGCTTGCCGCCTGGATCTTTCCCATAGACCTTGACGGTCATCAACGACAGTCCTGGTCCCAATGGACGAACTGGCGAGTGTTCCTGCTGCTCCTGGCGGGGCCCTGCATGCTGATCGGGGCATTCACCGCCCGAGGCCCCGGAGTAACGTGGTGGGAACGAGGTGCCCTCGCTGTAGCCGGTGCCGCCATATCCGCGGTCTTGGTTCGTGTGGTGATCGGGTACCGGCAGCTCACGGCCTCTGCCCGGCAGAGGTCGAAGGCCCAAGATATAGGCGCGGGCCGGTGACAAATCCCGTCCGTGTCACAGCCCTGGAGATATCGGCTGCCGTCCCGTCGCCCGGCCAGCGACGAGCCAGCAAGGATGTACGTCCATTGGATGTCCAGCCCGGCCCTGATGCAGTAAGTCATCCGGCCGGAGGGCCTGACTCTGAGGCCGTGGTCCTCGGCTCCGCAGCGCAGAAAGTCATGAACCCGGCGTCGCGCAGCATTCTCAGCACAGCGGGCTGGGAGGTATCCCACTGCTTCAACGCGGATTCCGGGACGGCCCACCTCAAGGTCACGCCGGGCGCTGCTGCGCAGTGCCTTCGAACGTCAGCCGGTTGGCCCTTCGCAGGGCAGCCCGTGGATATGGCCCTATTGCCGGAGAACGTTTAACCGTTTCGCTTCCTGGTAGCCGTCGCGGCGGCCTGACCAGCAGATCCATCTCGCCTCCGACCCGCACTGCCACCCACTCGCTTTCGTCCTGGCCGTGGGGCAGGCCGCTGACAGCCCTCGGTTCGTCCCGGTCCTGGACGAGATCAGGGTTCGTGGCCTGGTCGGATGTCCGCGCACCCGGCTCGACGCGGTCGCCGACGACAAGGCGTACTCCTCCCGCGCCAACCGTGCTCACCTGCGAAGGCGGAACATCGAGGCGGTCATCCCGGAGAAGGCCGACCAGGCCGCGAACCGCAAGAGGACAGACCGGCGGGGCGGACGGCCCGTCCGTTGCTCACAGCTCCGAGCTCTACAAAGATCGCAACACGGTTGAACGCCGCATCATCAAGATCAAGGTGTGACGCGGCCTCGCCGCCTGCTACGACAAAGCCCCCGAGGGCTACTTCGCCGGACTCCATCTCCGCGCAGCGATCATCTGGGTCCGAAGCCTTCGAACCAGCAGATGAGCACGGCACCTACCGCCATATGACATCGCCACCCCTTGACCATGGTCCATCCGACGATCGCGCATTGGCCACGCGCAGGAGAGCCGAGGAAGCCAATCGGCTCCGGTTCATCGGCAATCGGCTCCGATCACCGCACGGGTTCCTCACGGATATAGCCCTGGTCGATGAGCCACTGCACCGAGATGCCCTCCGGGAGCATGAACTGCGTTCCACCCCCGGGCTGTTCGAACCAGGGAGCGACCTTGCCTCCCTGGATGAAGCCGTACTTTTCGGCGTCCTCCTGCGTCCATGGTCGGATCCAGGTGTACACGTGGTATCCGCACCCCACATAGAGGGGAGGCAGGGAACGCTGGGCGAACGGCGTTCCCTCGGGGTACGCGAACCTTCCCAGCGGGCTCCCGAACCGGTCCCACTGTTCCACGTCCCCCGCCGACCGCGCCTGCTCCTGCTCGCGCCCACGACCGCGCCGCCACAGCCTCATGCCCGTCCCCCAACCGGATAGGCGTCCACGTCCTCAAGGCGTACTCCTGGACACTGCTGCGGGATCTGCGCCCGGAACCTGTCCGCCCACTCGGGCCGGACCAGTCTCAGCAGCTGGATCTGCTTGGCCAGCCACCCCACGCGGGTGTCGCTGCAGCCGGACAGCAGACCGCGGTGGTCGAGCTCCCAGCGGGAGGCGGCGTCACGGGTGGTGTACAGCGCCGCCCAGTACAGAAACTCGTCCAGGTCTCCGGCTGTACGGCGCTCCACCACCTCGTTGCGTTCCACCACCACCCAGTGGACGGCGCCACCGCGGACTTCGGCATGGGGAAAGCCGGCATCGCGCGGGCCGTTGCCGACGATGTCCGCGCCGTCGAGCCCTTCGATGCCCGACAGCATGTTACGGACGGTGGCGTAGACACCCTCAAGAGTTGTCGTCATGCAGACGATTATTCCATCAGGTGTGGGCACTCTCGGTGTGGACCCCACCACATGGCAACTGGCGTGCACTTGCTCCGCCCCGGTCCGCGACTCGTGGACCACTGGGGCTCAAGCTGCGCGAATCGATCGTCTTGGTCCGAAGCCTCCGCCCCGCCACGCGCACACACCTCCAGACGGGTCCTTACGACGCTGACTCTCCCTCGCCGTCGTAGTCGATCAGGGCAGCCAGTTCGTCGAGCTTCCGGAGCATGGCGGACTCCGCCATGCTCTCCAGATGAAACGTCGCATGGTCCGCCCCCGCCGCGGCGTACTCGTCCAAGACGCCCCGTTCCGGCTCGGCCCCCACGCTGATGATGACGTCGGTCCGCCCCTGTTCGGCCAGCGACTTGCGTACCCGCCGAACCTCCGCGGGTGTGGCACTGACCGGGAACCAGCCGTCACCGTGCGCGGCTACCCGGGCCAGGGCCGCGGGGCTATGGCCGCCAATGTAGAGCGGCGGGTGCGGCCGCTGGATGGGCTTCGGCCACATGTGCATCGGGCTGAAGCTGACGTACTCGCCGTGGAATTCGGCCGTGTCCTGGGTCCAGATACTCTTCAGGGCGGTCAGCTGCTCGTCCAGGAGACGGCCTCGCGTACGGGGGTCTACGCCGTGGTTGCGCATTTCCTCCAGATTCCATCCCGCCCCCACCGCGAGGATCGTACGGCCACCGGAGAGCAGGTCGAGGCTGGAAACCTCCTTGGCGGTGTGGATGACGTCGCGCTGGACCAGCAAGGCGATGCCGGTTCCCAGCCGCAGGGCCCGGGTGGCCGAGGCGGCGGCGGTCAGAGCGATGAAGGGATCGAGCGACCGGTAGAACTCCCGCGCAAGCGCTGTTCCGTCGGGTGCCGTTGTCCCCTGGGGGATGTGAGAGTGCTCGGCCACGAACAACGAGTCGAAACCCCGTTCTTCCAGCGCGCGCCCCAGCACATCGGGCCGGATGCTTTCGTCGGTAACGAACGTCGAGATGCCCAACTTCATATCGCACCGCAACCTCGCAACTGGCGCTGCTATTCCCCCAGTTCCCGCCGATCCGCACACAGCGAATGCCCTCATCTCGGCACGACCGTCCCGACAGGCACGCGCCGACCCTCGGTGCGATCGTGCCCGGACTGGACCGGAGCCGCCCACACCCGGCCGGCCGTCAGGTGCGCCCGCGTCTCGGACCGAGCCCACAACCAAGTGGGGCTACCAACTCCTAACCGAACGATCCTGGATGCCGGTGCTCTTGCTCGCCAGTGCTCCGGCCGGTACGCAGTCTCGTCAAGCGTCCCGAGTTGGCGGTGCAACCCGGCGCCGGGCCCCTCCCGGGCACGGCGATCCCACGTAGTTCACGCGGACAAGGGCGGCTCTTATCGGTTGGGCTCGGTGCCAACGAGCGCAAGTTCCGCGGCAGGCTCCTCGGAGCTGTGGGGTGTCTGGGTGCGGTAGGAGTGGCCGAGTTCTGGACCGAGTCCGAAATAGTGGCGGAAGTTGTAGATGAGGGGGCTCCAGGCGGCGGGGTCGATGTGGTCGGTGCCGGGAACGACGATGCGGGAGTCGGCGTGGACCTTGCGTACAACGGCCTCGACGATGACGAATCCTCCGGAGACGTCCGGCTGCACCCGCTCGGCACGGGCCTCCAGCTGGATGGGGCACTCGGCGACGCGAGGCGGCCGGACCAGGTGGGAGGGTTCACCGGTCAGGCCGGCTGCGGCGAACTTGTCCGGCTCGAAGCGGCAGCCCTTGGCCTTGGTCGAGGGCACTGGGTTCCGGCCGGTCAGTGGCGCCAGCCGCTCCACGACCGGCCACTGGGCGGGAGCCGGCAGGCTGATCACCAGGTCGGGTCTGCTGTCGAGGTTGTACGCGGTCTGCCCTTCGCGGCCCAGTCCGATCACAACCGTCTGTCCGAGTGCCCATGCGGAGGATATCGGGGCGAGGTTGAACGAGCCGTCCTGATTCTCTGTCGACAGGAGCACCACTGGCGTCCCGAAGTACAGGATGCTCGGCTCGATCTCCAGGTGGGTGACGGCTGTCTCCACGGGCAGGGTGCTGGGAGGTGCTGTGTTCATGGTGGGCAGCCTAAGAACCGGTCGCTTCGGCAGGGACCGAAGGGTGTTACGGGTGGCAATTGTCCGCATGGACACGGGGCGCGCACACGGGCCGGCCCCGGTCCGGCCTCCGTGGCGAGGACTCCGCCCGGACCGGGGCAATGGTGGGCGCGGGCGCGACGGTCAGGCTTCTCCCCCTGATCACAGTGCCGGTGGCTCGTTCGTGTCCCCGCCCGCGGACACCTGACGGGAAGTCATCTGGCGCATGCGGGCGGGATCGCAGTCGGTGGAATTTCTGATCTTGCTTCTGCTGGGCCGCCGGGCGGCTGGGCATGCGCGTCGGGTATCAGGAGGTGGTGAAGTCGCTGATGTGGTCGCTGGCCCAGGTGGTGAAAGGACGGGCGCAGTGGCCGGTGAGTTCTTCGACGGTGCGGGTGAGGGTGACGGGCTTGCCGTCGTTGGATTCCCACCAGTTCAGCAGGGCATCGGCGTAGGCAGCGGGGATGTAGTCGGCCATCTCCTGCTTCCATGCCTCGCGGGTGACGTGGTTGATCGAGATGGGATGGCCGGTGATGGCGGCGAGCTGGTCGATCTGCTCGGCGAAGGTCAGGGATTCGGGGCCGGTGAGAGTGAACTGGCCGCCGTGGTGGCGCGGGTCGGTGAGGGCAGCGTGGGCGGCTTCGGCGACGTCCTTTTCGTGGATGGGATCACTGTGGGCGCCGGGGAGGGGCAGGCTGACGGGCCGGCCGGTCTTGATGGGCCAGGCCCACCCTCCAGCGTTGGAAGCGAAGGAGCCCGGCCGCAGAATCGTGGTGGTGATCGGCGAGGCAAGCAGCGCGCGCTCCACGTCGAGGTGTGACGCGGCGAGCGGGTCGCTCTCGGGGTCTGGGCCGAGCACGCTCGATGAGGACAGCAGCACGATGTGGCGGATTCCGGCCTGGTGGGCGTGGTCGACGAAATCGGCGATGCGGTCGGGGCTGGCGTAGAGGAAGACGGTGGTGACGTCGGCCAGGGCGGCGGGGAAGGTGCCCGGGTCGGTGAGGTCGAGGCGGACCGTCTCCACACCGTCGGGCGGGGTGAGCTTTCCGGGGTTGGCGGAGCCGACCCGGACGGGCAGCCCGTCGCGGTGGAGCAGGGTGGTCAGGTGGGTGGCGACCGCGCCGCGGCCTCCGGTGATCAGAATCATGAGCTTGGTTCTTTCTGCTGGTCGGTGCTGGTGATGTGTGGGTCAGTGGTGTTGGGGCTGGGCCTTCCTGGGGAGCAGGCGGACCAGGCAGCAGCAGCCGAGGGTGATGCCGGCCACGATCAGGAGGCTGCGGGTCATGGCGTGGGCGGGGCCGGGGATGTGGAGGTAGACGGTGGTGACAGCGGCGGCGCCGAGAGCGTTGGCGAGCTGCTGTACCGCGGTCAGGGATCCAGCGCCGGATCCCGCTTCGGCGGGGGTGACATCACCGAGGGTGATGTCGTAGACGGTGCCGAAGCAGGTGCCCATACCGAGCCCGATCACCAGGACGGCGGGGATGATCGCGGCCGGGCTGCTCGCGGTACCGGCGGTGTGGACAGCGGCCCACAGGCCGAAGGCGCCGGCCAGGGTGGTGAGCAGGCCGATCAGGATCAGGGTGCGGCCGAGGCGGCCGATGAGCTGGTGGCAGGCGATCGAGGCGATGACGATCCCGGCGGCCATGGGCGTGCTGCCCGTCAGGGCGGTGCGCAGGGGCGAGTAGCCCAGGCCGCCCTGGAGGTACAGGGAGATCACGTACAGCAGCCCGGCGACGGCCGCGAAGAAGGCGATGCCCAGGATGAGGCCGGAGACGAAGCCCCGGTTGCGCAAGAGTGAGGGCTGGATCAGCGGGCTGGGGGCAGTGGCCTGGCGGCGGGCGAAAAGGGCGAAGAAGACGGTTACGCCATGCGGGAGATCGTCAACGCGCTGCTGTACCAGGTCCGGACCGGCTGCCAGCCGTAGTCCGAGTGGCGTCGATGTTGATCGTCCGTGGCCAGGCAGTGGCGTACCCCGCGCGGAACACATGGGCCGGACGCCCCGGACAGCCGCTTCAGCAGCCGCGGGCCCTCCTCGGGCAGCACCTCGGGGTGCTCACGGGGCCGGTCAAGTGCAGGCAGGATCGGCGATGTTGCGTCAGCGGGCACGGTCTTCCACCCGGGTCACGGAGTGCCGAAAGCTCCATGCGCTTGCAGCCCAGACCTGTCACGTTCGGGGTTGCACCGCTGCCCTGGCAGATCGCCAAGAGCCGGACGTCACGCCATGACGCCACCGAAGTCCTGGATCGCAAACCAAGCGATCGCGAACCGACCGAATCTCGCATAGGCGATGTTTGCACATTACATGAAGTGGAACGGGTCAGTTCAGACGAGTTCAGAGGTTCTCATGTGAACTCGTGTGAACTTGTGAGAGGTGCATCGTGAGTGACGGCTCCACGTACCCGGCCTATCCCCAGGACCGTTCCTGCCCCTATCACCCTCCCGCCGCCTACCAACCCCTGCGCGAGCAACGTCCCCTGGCCCGGGTCACGTTCTACGACGGGAGCACCGTGTGGGCGGTGACGGGCCACGCCGAGGCCCGCCGGCTGCTCGCCGACCCCCGCCTCTCCTCCGACTCCCGCCACCCGTCCTTCCCCATACCGACCGCCCGCTTCGAGAAGTTCCGGAACGTCGTCACGCCCCTGCTCGGCGTCGACACCCCCCAGCACCACCACCAACGTCGCATACTGATCCCCAGCTTCAGTGTGCGGCGCATCACGGCGCTGCGGCAGCCCATCCAGGCCATCGTGGACCGGCAGTTGGACGCCGTCCTCCGGCAGGGCCCTCCGGCCGATCTCGTCTCGTCCTACGCCCTGCCCATACCGTCCAGGGTCATCTGCGCGCTGCTGGGAGTTCCGTACGAGGACCACGCGTACTTCGAGGAGAACTCGCGCCTCATGCTGCGCGGAGGTACGTCCGACGAGGCGGCCACCGCCCGGAGCAACCTGGAGTCCTATCTGACCAACCTCATCGCTCACAAACAGTCCCGTCAGACCCACCGGTCCCGCATGGCGCGCGCAGCCACATCTCGGTCCAACGAATCCCATGAGTGCAGCGCATCCAGGTCCGCTTCCAGCCCTCTTTCCCAAACCGGCCACATCGACGGGCTGTTGGACCAGTTTCTCATCCAGCACATCACAGCCGACAACGACCCGAGCGGGTTGCACGACCCCGCCGTCGATGCCATCGATACCGACGAACTCGTGCCTCTTGCCATGGTCCTGCTGGTCGCCGGTCACGAGACCACCGCGAACCTGATCTCGCTCGGGACCTACACGCTCCTGGAACACCCCGACCGGCTCGCCGCCCTGCGCGCTGTCCCCGCCCGCTTCCCCTCCGCCGTCGAGGAGTTGCTGCGGTTCCTGACCGTCGTGGACGGCATCTACCGCGTGGCCGTCGAGGACATCGACGTAGCGGGCCACACCATCCGCGCCGGGGACCCTGTGGTGCTCGCCTCGTCCCTGATCAACCGCGACCCTACCGTCTATCCCTCCCCCGACGCCCTGGATCTGGGCCGCCCCGCCCGCCACCACCTCGCCTTCGGCTACGGCATCCACCAGTGCCTGGGCAAGAACCTCGCCCGCGCCGAGGCCGAGATCGCCCTACGGTCCCTCTTCACCCGCATCCCCGGCCTGCGCCTCGCCGTCCCGCCCGACGAGATCCCGTTCAAGCCCGGCGACTCCTTCCAGGGCGCCATCGAACTCCCCGTCACCTGGTAGGTCACCTCACAGCCGCCGCACCCAGCACCACAGACCGGACGCCAGACACCGAACCCCGCACACCGCACTCAGACGTCGCATGCCCCGGAACACGCCCGGGGCGTGCGCGTAGTTGCGTGACGTCCGGTTCCTGAGTACGCCTCGCCAGTGGTCGGGTCCCGGTGATGGGCGGTGACGAGATTGCCGCGGCCCTTGGGAACCCGGAGCAGGGCATCGTCCACATGACATGGCTCGCCGTTGGGCAGCAGCTCGCCGACGGTGTGGCAGAAGCGGTCGAGGACGACGCTGAGTCCGGTGCAGTGCCGTTCGGAGTTACGCCCGCGCCGCCACCCGGCAGCAGACAGCCCCGACCTGGCCGAAGCGCGCCGACATCCTTGCTCCCCATCAGAGCTATCCGCACCGGCGCTGGAACGAAGGCCGGCACAACGTAGCGGGCTTGTTCCGGGAGATCGCCGCGCCGGGCTTCCCCGGCAGCGAGTCCACGGTCCGCCTCTACGTGTCCACGTACCAGGAAGCCCTGGATACGGGTCTGCCTCCTGCTGCGGCTCCTCGACACTCGCCCGGCAAGCGGTGCCGACGGCGGGAGTGGGCCAGCTGCCCCACACAAGAGGGCGAGATAGCCAGTGACCGCCGGTTTCAAGAGCCGCCTGTCAGTCTCCCCACACGGTGGTGGGCAGCGCGCCGCGAAACATCTCTGCCGCCTGTGCCGTGCGTCGGGCATTGCGGCTCCCTTGGCGGCACCCCCTCACCACCAGCCTCAACGCCCACGAGGTGTACCTGAACGACGAGTTCGGCTATGCGTACGCCCATGAGCCGCGACCTGGTACACCGGCCGACCGAGGGCGGCTGCGGCCCGGTCGCGCACTCTTACGCGGACGCGTGTCCGGCCAACGGCGGTAGCGCGTTCGTCGTGCTCACGGTCGCCGCGCCGACGTCGGGGCGATCCGGTAGCGCAGCGAAGCCCGGAATGCGGCCCGCGGCGGAGCAGCCACGACGCGGTGGCCGAAAAGACGGCCATTCGACGGCTGTTCACGTTGCTGCCGAGCGCCTGCACCTGAACCGGCCGAGCACGGAATTGTCCCGAGCCTGCGTCGTAAACCGCACGAGCCGCATCGCCATGCCGCCGATCCTGTGCCCGCGCGGATCAGGAACCGCCCGTCAGAGGTCATCACCGTGATGGCCATGCGGCGGGTAGGCCGGGAGTATCAGCGAGGGCGTCAGGATCGCCGGGACTGTGCCGGCCCAGGCGGGTCGCAGCACTTGAGTGGTTATTCTGCGAGCGCTCGGCGGAGTCGTAGTGCTTGAGGGCGGGGTATCCGATTCGAGGGCTTCACGATCGGACGGGTACGCGGTGCGCACCGCTCCACATTGCGCAGAATCTGCACCTGCTCCTCGGGAGTGAGTCCCTCCAAAGCAGCGGTGGTGATGTGCTCCCGCGGATCGTCGAAGCGGGCGGCGTACGTTTCCAGCGGGCTCGGCGCGGGCAGACAGAGCAGACGCTTCGTCAACTGCCCTTCCCAGGGCCGGAGTTGACTCCCGAGTTTGGCCTAGCCATCCGTCCCATCCGCCGTCAACAGACTACCGATCCGGGGGAAGCGGGATGAGTGATGCCAAGGAGGTCCGCGAGACGGATGTGGACTGGTCTGAGGAGGTCACATCGCTGGTCCGGGCGTCGCGGCGGGACGCTGCCTGGATGGCCGAGGTGGCCGCACGGCTGGCGCCCGGCCGCGGACTTCTGGTCGACGTGGGCTGCGGCGCCGGGGGCATGGCGTTAGCCCTGAGCGAGGCTGCTGGCTCGGACGCGCGGGTGGTGGGTCTGGACGGGGAAGAGGCGCTGCTGGCGCATGCTCGGCGGCTGGCGGCCGAGCGCGGGTTCACCGGCGTCCAGTTCGCCAGTCTTCGCCTGGAGGACGGGGAGGAGGCGTTCCACGAGGCGGTCGGTGGTGCCCCGGACCTGATCTGGGCTTCTCATGTGGTCCATCACACCGCCGACCAGCAGGGGACCCTTAATATGCTGGCCACGGCACTCGCTCCCGGCGGCCATCTGGCGATCTGCGAGGGCGGGCTGCCGATGCGGTTCCTCCCATGGGATGTCGGCCTCGGCAGGCCCGGCTTGGAAGCTCGGGTGGAGGTGGCGCAGGATCGCAGGTTCGCGCGGCGACGCGAGGCTCTACCGGGGGCAGTGCCGATGCCGTACGGCTGGTGCGGGGCGTTGCGACGGGCGGGACTGCGCAACGTCATGTCGGTTCCTTACGTCATCGATCACCCAGTGCCTCCCGGTGGCAAGGTGATGATCGATGTGCTCGATGCGCTCAGTGCGCATGTAGCCAAGCTGACCGAAGACGATCTGTTGGACGAGGACGACGCCATTGCATGGGGCCGGCTGCTCGACCCCGGCGATTCTGCCTGGCTGGGGAGACGGGACGATGTTCATGTGCGCTCGCTCCGCCAGGTAGTCACCGGCGAGCGTGCATAGAGCGGTCGATAGACCGCCGGCTATCCGGCCGGATCGTCGTCTTCGGGGTGAGTCCAAGGCATCTCGTGTTGCATCACGAGCTGGCGCAGTGCCGCTGCACGGGCGACGATCAGGCGCCCGAGCTCCTCCCGTCGCCCCAGGTCGGCGTGGTACGGCTGTGCTGTTGTCTGCTCTGCGTGCTGGCGATAGAGCAGGCTGGGTGCGCGAATGAAGTATCCGTCGGAGACAGTACTGGCGGCGAGCAGCAGTCCCGTGCCCTCCACACCGGGGAGTGCCATCCAGCCGCCCAGGGCCAGTAGCAGGCAGCGGCGTAGGCACAGCGTGCCCGGCACCACCGGGGGGTGCCCGTCGGTCTCCACCCAGTGCCGCAGCACAGCATCTCTTGTGATGGGGCCTTGCGCAGGCGGCTCCCATCGCTTCGTCGACCCGTCGGGGAGCAGCGAAAGTGCCTGCGAGGTCACCCAGCCCAACTCCGGGTACGTGGTAAGAATTTCGATGTCCCTGGCCAGTGCCCCGGGAAGGAGCGTGTCGTCGGCATCCAGGCTCCGCACCAGCTCGCCCGCCGTGCGGGCCAGGGCCAACGTGCGGGCAACCGCCGGGCCTCCGGCACGCCCGGATCCTGGACTGATCCGCGGGTCATGGGGAAGGGACTCTGCAATGGTGCCTGTCTCGCCGTCCTCTTGGACGACCCACTGCCAGTCCCATCCATGGGGCATTCGCTGATCGGTTACGGACGCGGACGCCTCGCTCAGAAACCTTGAGTAGGGAGCGTGAGCGGCAGTGATGACGGAGATCACACGGGTCATGGATATCCTTGGGTCCAGGCTGAGTTGGCGACTGGAGCGGCCGGTGCCGGCTGGGTGAGAGTGACCAGGCCGGGTTCGGGCTCGGCGAGGATGTCCCGGTCGGCCAGGCGTTTCACCTTGGCGCAGACGCTCTCGGTGTACCGCGGCTCGGTGCCGATACTCAGCATCCGGCAGACCTCCTTCACGCGGAACCCGTGCCCGACCTGTTCGAAGGCGGCGAGGACTTCGCGGTAGCCGGGCGGCAGCGGCTCGGGCGGTTCGATGCCGTCCTCGGTGGCCAGTCCTGGCATCGTCGCGCGGGTGATGCCCAGGCGTTCCAGGGTGCGTTCGACGGCGGCGAACTGTCCAGCGAGGAGCACGATCTGCTCACGCAGCCTCCCGGCCGTCTCGCATACCCACTGCTGCCGGGCCTCGCTCCTGTCCAGGAGATGCCTCACCGGCGCTCCTGCTCGTCGGGGCGCGGGAGGTGGGGCGGGCGGGGCGCGCCAGGTCGCGGTGAAGGTGCGGGTGAAGCGGAGAAGCACGAGGTCACTCATGGACCAGTCGATCCACGCCAGCGAACTGGCCGGCCTGGTCTCGCAGTCACGCACGAGGCGCCGGTGCAGCATGACGGTGCCGAGAGTCTGCTCGACCACCCATCGCTGCGACTGCGGAGTGAACCCTTTCGCCCCCGGTTCGCGCTGGACGATCTCAACGTCGATGCCGAAGCGACTGCCATGCTCCACGACGACCTCCTTGAATCCGGCATCCACCCACACCTTGGCCACCGTCGGCACGCTCGCGCCGACTCTGTCCAGCAGGGCTGTCCCGATGGCGTAGTCGTGCACACTCGCCGCGACCACGATCACGACAAGACCAGGCCGATCACCTCGGTGGCGATGCCTCTTCTCCGCCCTGGCCTCTTTTTGCCCGGATCCCACCCGCTCGTCCCCTTCGGTGCGTTGACCGAGGCCCTGACGGTCTGCGAATCCCTCACGATCGCGGTGGAGTGTGATCGGCCCAGGTGAGGTCGGCAAACTCTTTGGGGACGCCCCAGATCCTCCGCCCGCCCCACAGAGCGGCAGGATGGCGCCCGGCGGCCTACAAACCAACCACCATAGAAGGCCCTTCCCCAACCACTCACCTCCCCGGTGCGGTGTGCCCCTTGGCTACCGCAAAATTCCCACCACTCGCAGCGCACTGAGCGCCCCAGGGCACCTTCACGAATACAACAGGCGCGTGGACCGGCGTACGGTCTTCACTCCGCAGCCGCGTACGCATGCCGTGCGGCGGCGCTCTGTCGCCGAGGTGCTGTCTCAGGAGCGTGCCCTTTCCTCTATCCGCGACCGGCACGGCCGCCTCAGGCAAAGTGGCTGTGGGTCAGACAGGACTTCCTCAATAAGGTGGCGATGGCCAGCGCCTGGTTCGCATCGGTGTCGACGTGCTCCACCAGAGTCAGAGCCTCCCACAGTGCCACCCACGGGCCCGTACCCGCGCTGTTCTGCCGACAGTGAAGATCGGCCCGACCGAGTTCAACGATCATTACAGTCCGGACTCATGACGACGATTACCACGCGCACAGTCGAGTACCCGGCCGACGGCCGGACGATGATCGGACACCTCGCACTCCCCGCCGGTGTCGACCGCCGACCCGCAGTCCTGATCGGGCCCGAGGGGACGGGCCTGAACGACTTCCAGCGGCGCCGGGCCGACGCCCTCGCCGAACTGGGCTACGTGGCGCTGGCCTTCGACATCAACGGCGGGCGCTGGTTCACCGACCCGCAGGAGATGCTGGCGCACACGACCCCGCTGCTCGCCGACCCCGACCGGATGCGGGGCATCGGCCACGCGGCGCTCGAAGTGCTGCGCGCCGAACCGCGGACCGACCCCGACCGAATCGCCGGTATCGGCTACGGCACCGGGGGCGCAATCTTGTTGGAACTCGGGCGCGACGGCGTCGACTTGCGGGCGATCGGGACCATCAACGCACTGACCACGGGCCGACCGGGCGAGGCGGCGCGCATCAGTTGCCCGGTATGGGCCGGGGTCGGGTCGGAGGACCCGATCATGCCGCCCGCGCAACGGGACGCGTTCACCGCCGAGATGCAGGCCGCGGGCGTCGACTGGCGCCTTACGGTCTACGGCGGCGCCCTGCACGCCTTCCACCACCCGCCGGTCGACCAGACCGTGCTCCCCGGCGTCGGCCACCACCCACAGCACGCTCAGCGAGCCTGGCGCGACGTCGTCGACCTGCTCTCCGAGTGCCTGCCCGTAACGGAGTGAGCTGGAGCGTCAGAACCTCCGCCGCCGTCATGACACGACAGCGGCGACAACGACACGGAGCCGGAGAGCCTGCACCACGACCTGGCACCCGAGCGATTTTGACGCCGCGCCGGATTGTGTCGAGGCCAAGGTTGTCGAGCCACACACCGACAACGGCGAAGGCGACGTCGCAGGGCACGTGGGGCGTGGGGCGTCGCCGAGGGCACAATCCATGACGCGTACGACAAGACGCAGCACGTCACCGACGTGCTGTGGCCGATGCGCCAGGGCGCTGCTGCGGGATCGGCTACGGCACGAGCGATCCGTTCTCGGCAGTCCTGCTCGGCCTCGGCGACGACGGCCGGCTGTACGCGGTCGGCAAGTGGCGCCACGACGCACGCAAAGGCACACCGGCAGGTGACGGATGCCGCGCGCTCCCGTGCCGTGCGCGAGCGGCTCGCCGCCCTCGACGGCACGCCGGAGTGGACGTTCATCGACCGAGGGCGGCGATTTTCCTCGTACGGCTCCGGGCCAACACGGGCAGCGCGACGCAACTCAGGCCAGCACCAAGACCCTTGACTCCATCCGCAGCGTGTCGACCACCTTCGCCTCCGGCCTGCTCCGCAGCCACCGCTCGTGCGCCGGTCTGCTCACCGCACCCGGCCCGCGCCCAACACGCAGGCGCTGGACCCGCAGCGGAAACGGTGGTGACACATGCCAGAGTACGAACAGCCTGCGCCGCGGCCCGTATAGCCACGCACCGACGCCAACGCTGCTGAGCCTGGGCTTCCTGGTCGAACCAGGCCGCACCAACCCGCCACCTCCCCCTTCACGGCCCCTGGCGCAGCGCGCGCCCACGACCGATTCCTTCAACTGACGTCGATGCACGTCGCGTTGGCGGCGTGTGGTGCGTGCAGCGTGATCCGACCAGGGTTGCTCGTTGTCGGTATCGACCGTGGATGGGGGCGACCATCTGGGACGGACTCATGTCGTCTGGCGAGGTAGAGTTGTGTCCGGCAGGGCCTCTGCGGCAGCCCGGACGCGAAGTCCGAGGAGAAGCCGGTCTTGCCGTCTCGGTGGCCGGAATGCTGGCCGTCGACGACATCCCTGCCGGCCAGGAATCCCCGGCCGGCATCCGATTCGTGCGCGACACCGCATCGGTCGGCTCGGCCCCACTGGCCCGCAAGCAAGCGAGACCGTCGCCGCCTCCTGGCCGTCTCGCTGGATCCGGCGTCATCGCCCGCCGCACCGAAGCTGGGCACCATCGCCTCAATACGGCCGTTCGGCCGGAGACACCAACAGCCCAGTCGACCGGAATCGTGAACTCCCACGCTGTCCACGGAAGGAAACACACGACATGAACACCCCGACTCGTATCACCGATTGCCCCGAGCGCCAGATGTTGGAATACATGCTGGACCACACGCGGGCCGAACTGATCGATACGGTGCGCGGCCTGTCTGAAGCAGAGTCCCGCCGCCGTCTCGTCCCGTCCATGACGACGTCGATCGGGCTGGTCAAACACGCCGCGTTCGCAGAAAGGAAGTGGTTCCAGCACATCTTGGGAGGTTTGCCGGAATCCGAATGCGACGGCGCGATGGTGGGCGAGGCCAGTTTCCTGGTGGGCGACAACGAAACGGTCGCCGACGTGATCGCCGAATTCGAGCGCGCCAGCAACCGCGCACGAGCGATCGCCGCGGACATCGACCTCGACGCCACGCGACAGCACCCTGCCTTCGGCGCCGTCAGCCTGCGATGGATCTACCTGCTCATGATCCAGGAATTCGCCCGCCACGCCGGCCACAGCGACATCCTGCGCGAGCAGATGGGCTCCCGCCGGACTTGAGACAGGCCGCCCGGTCAGCGCCTGGGCTACGGGCCCCCACATCCGCGATCTGCGCAGGTGACAGGCCATGCAGCGACAGCAGAACTATCACCGCCGCCCGCGCCGCCACTCGCCGTGGGCCACGCAATCTCTCCCGCAACACGGCGAGTTCGCAGGGCCCCTCGTCCGCGACGGCCTCATCTCCCGTTATGCGCAAGGTTTCTGGATACGCGCGCAGTTCACCTCTACACAGATGACGGCCGTACGCCGGGAACCGGAGTCCATCCCGCCTCGTTTCCCCTGGCATGGGATTACGACGTACGGCAATACCGGCTGCCGCCCTGGTCCTGCTGGCGCTCGCCGGGTGCGGCACCGATACCGGCGGCCGTGCCAAGGGAGGTGAGAGCAGCGCTGCCGAGCCCTCCGAGGCGACATCCTCTGCCACGTCAGCGGCTCCCCGTACGCATCCCCTCGTCGGTACCCACTGGAATATCTACAGCGTGACTCTGGCGGGTCCCGACGGCGGGATGACCGATGCGCCGCGCGGCACGGCGTGGCTGGAGCTGAACAACGACGGGACGGTGTCGGGCAGTTATGGGTGTGACGCCTTTCGCGGGTCGGCGACCGTACGCGGCGCCACGGTGACCTTCGGCGCATTCGACATCACCGACCGCCGGTGCGACCGCAGGGCCGAGGAGTTCGACCGCTATCTCAAAAGCGTCCTCACCGGCACCCTCACCGCCAAGCCCGTTGTCTGGTCGGACTCCAAAGAGGTGCGGTTCTTGGTGAAGAAGGGCGGGGCCGAGGGGATTCAGGTGGAGGCCGGGCGGCCCGTACCGCTCATCGGCACCAAATGGCGCGTCAGTTACGCGAGTCGCGGAGACAGCAATGGGCCGGACCTTGCCGCGGGTGACGAGGTGTACTTCACGCTCGACCGCGACGGTACGGTGCGGGGCAAGGCCGGATGCAACATGTTCTCCGGCGATTACACCGTCGACGGCGATGTGCTCACCTTCTCCGAAGTCGCGGCCACCACCCACGCCACCTGCTCCGAACAGGTCATGAGTGACGAGGCCATGGTGCTGGAATCCTTCGCCGGGCGACAGCGGCTCTCCCTCGGCCATGCTTCCCTGAGCACCGTGACCATTCCCTATACCCCGATGTCCAAGGGGTTGGGCGCTCGGGCATTCGAGCCGCCGCGCGGGTGATTCGACCAGGGTCTGCCCGGCCCTGATCCACCGGCAGACCCTACTGAGCCTTTCGTGAGTGCTGTGGGTGGTGCAGGGGCTTCGGCGGTGGGAGTCTCGGCGTGTCTTCTGCTGCGCAGCCCGTGGTTTCCGACGTCTGCGTTCCGCCGCTGACGCGACCGCAGTCGGCCGGGGCCCGGCCGACTGCGCGCGGCCGAACTGTTCGGGCAGAGCCGCTCTCACGCCGAGATCGCGGGGATACGGACATCCGTGCCGAGAGCGTGCGGCGGTGGCAGCGCCGGTAGGAACAGGGCCGGGGCCGGGGCCAGGCGCTGAGGCGACGTCCGGCCGGCGGGCGGCCGCCCACGCTGGACAACGTCCCAGTCGGCCAGGTGCGGGCCGTATTGGAACAGGGCGCTCGGACGCTCGGGGTCGACGCCGATCCGTGGGCCCTGGAGCGCGTCGGAGTGGTGGAATCTGGACGGCGCGTCACCTCACCACAGCACAAGGGCCGCTGATGCGGCGCTAGCCGAGATTCTGAACCTCATCGTCCGCGTGCGTGCCGAACTCGGCGACGCGCACCTCCGCGATGTGCTCGTACCGGCTGATCCGGTCGGTCCACTCCACGTCGACGCCGAACGCCACCTGCGCGAAGCCCACCCGCCCGACGGCCTCGGCCAGGCCCGGATCGCCAGGGGCCAGCAGCCGCACCGGCGCGTCAAGCGCCACGGTGTGCGGCGGCACGAAGTACTCGTCCGGCAAAACGGTGCGCGCATGGACGAGCGCGCCGACAGCGACAACCGAGCCGGCCCCCAACCGCGCGCGCTGCAGGACCGTCGCCGCGGTTGCCACATAGACGCACCTGCCGACCTCGCAGCCCAGCAGCGTGGCATGCGGCCCCACAAAGACGTGGTCCTCGACAAGCACCGGCTGATCGCCGACGACCGCGGACCCGCGCAACACCGCGTTCTCGCAGATCACCGCCGCCTCCCCGACTTCGATCCGAGACCCCTCGGCATCGAGCACCGCACCGTACATCACCCGCGCCCTCGGCCCCACGCGGACATCACCGACGAGCGTGGCCGTCGGGGCGACATAGGCGGTGGGATGGACCTGCGGTTCATGCCCGCGATGCCGGATGCGGATTCCCTGCGCTTCAGCGATCATGAGCGGATTCTCACCCGCCCGGCCGCGAGCGCGCTGGCGGATTTCCGACATCGCGTTCGTCGAGACATGTGCCATTCCCGATCTGAGGCACTACAGGGCGAACGTTGGCTGATGCGACACTAGAGACTCCCAACGCCTCGCACGCAAGGGGTTGTTGTGCGGGGCTGGTGTTGTCGACTTGGCGGCACTGCAATGGTGGTGTCAGTGGTGCCTACTACCGTCGGCGGTATGACCGAACCTGACGGGACGTACGACCCGACCCGGCACCCCGACCTCCTCAGATGGCTGGGTGAGCGCCAGGGCGCCCACGACAGATGGGCCGCACAGACCTCCTTCGCGGGCGTGCTGGACTTCACCCCGGCCTCCTTGGGAATCCTGGACGATCTGATCCGGGAAACCGCGAACAGCATGGAAAAGGTCACCGACCAGCGCATGAGCCCCTTCATCCAGGGCGCGATCTGGTACGTGGGAGAGGTGTTCTGCCGCCACCAGCAGATGGTGTGGAAGTACATCCCCGACATCATCAGCGGGAAGATCGAGCCGTTCTTCGACCCCGCAGGAGAAGGCCCCCTCGATCACCCCTGCGTCGGCGTCGCCGGTGACCCGGAAAGCTACCTGTACCCGCTGAACATGCTCCGCGGGATCCTCCTCACTGAGGACGAGGTGGGCAACCCGGTCGCACGAACGCTGCCGTCGATCTTCGCCAACCCCTTCGACGAGGACGACGAAGAAGACGGCGAGGAGCTGGACCCGACCGGCGGTTGGGGATGACCCCGGCCCGCACTCCGATGCCACCCGCCCTCGCCGGGGCCCGGCCCTGGTCTCGCCCGCCCTCGTCGACCTGTTCGGGCTCGTGCTGCCGGGCCTGGCCTGGATGGAGCTCGCCGGGTGGAATGCCGCCCAACCCGATCCGAGGGGATGGGCTGCAGCCGCAGGTAGACCAGAGTGACCAGCACCCGGTCGACGAAGACAAGCCGGTGCTCCGGTCCAGCGCCAGCCGCACGCCGACGGTTGCGGCCTCGCCGTTCCCCCAGAACCGACTCGTACCGCGCCGTCCAGAGACCAGCCAGCTCCTTGAGCAGATCGCCAAGATGCGCACGACCAAGGCCGCAGAAGGCAGGATGAGACAGGGCCGGGCAGGCCGAGAAGGACGCCGCGGCGTGCAGTGCGTGCACCGCAGCGGCGGCCTCCCCCAATCGGGGGTGAGGGCGAAGTCGTGGCCGGTGCTCCACAGGTGCCGGATGGCGTCGGGGGCCTCGCCGCAGGCGCGGGCCAGGGCGGCGGCGGTGGGCCAGGTGGGCATGCGTTCCCCGGCCAGGATGTGGCTGACGTAGGAGGGGGGACGTCGGCGGCATCGGCCAGTTCCCGTACGGGGTGCGGGAATCCCTGCGAAGACTCGCCACCGAGGCGGGACTCAACTCCTACGAGATTCCACGGGATGTCCTTATCGAGAGCGAGCCGTTCAGTCAGGAGAACGGGCTGCTCTCCGGAGTGCGCAAGCCGTTGCGACCGGCCCTGACGAAGCGTTACGGCGAGCGTCTCGAAGCGCTGTACACCGAGTTGTCCGACCGCGCAGCCGACGAATTGCTGGCACTGCGTCAGGCCGGCACCGGCCAGCCCGTACCGGCGACCGTGCTCCGGGCTGCGCAGGCGCTTCTTGGGCAGGAAGACGGTAACGTGGATCCGGGCTCACGTTTCCTCGAACTCGGCGGTGACAGCCTCACGGCGCTGTCGTTCTCCCAGTTACTGAAGGAGATCTTCCACGTCGACATCCCTGTCGACGTGGTCATCAACCCGGTCCGGACCTACAACGTGGTCAACCCGCACGAGGACGGCATCTCACTCGACACGTTCGTCGACTGGCTGAGGACAGCCGGACACCCGCTGACACGTGTTCAGGATTACGCCGAGTGGCTCGACCGCTTCGAGACCGCCCTGCGGAGCCTGCCCCAGCGCCAGAAACAGCATTCGCTGCTCCCCCTGCTGCACGCTTTTGCCGAGCCGGAGAAGCCGCTCCCCGGATCTGCCCTGCCGGCGGACCGCTTCCGCGCGGCGGTACGGGCCGCAGCCCTCGACGAGGAGAACGACATCCCTCGTCTGTCACCGGACCTGATCACCAAGTACGTGGCTGATCTCCGGATGCAGCGCCTGCTATGACGTAGCCGATGCACGCTGCGGAATCCATCATCGCCGGCCTGCGCGGTGGGGCCGGTGGCCTTGCCGACGACTCACATTCCCGGGACGTCCGTCAGGTCTTCTCAGCGGTGTCGATCAGGACGGAGCCGCCGTCGACACGTACGACGGCGGCGACTTCGAGCACGCGGTCGTCGGCGTCCAGGCCGGTGGCCTCGACGTCCAGGACGCAGGCGGCGTCAGGCCGGAGCATCCGGTGGGCCCAGCGCAGCCCCACCAGCGTGGCAGTCCGGTGGGCACGGGGTGCGACCGCAGTAACCCCGCGGCCCACGAGGCCTTTATCGGGAGCGGAGCCCGGTGTTCTCCAGACCGCCACGCGACCGATCTCACGATCGCTGCGTTCCTCACGCGGGCCCGCTGCGCGCCGATCCTCCCCGGCCTCAAGACAGGGGGTCCCCCGGGGGAATCACGCGAAGAAGGTGCTGACCAGGGTGACGTGAACGGCGGTGCCGCCCAGCACGCTCAGGACCGCGTTGCGTCGCCACAGGTGCAGGGCGAGGGTCGCCGCCAGGGCCAGCCCGGTGGGCGCGACGTCGGGCAGCGCCAGTTCGCGCAGGGTGTAGAAGGTGAGGATGACCATCACGCCGACCGGCATGTGGCTGCTGAGGTAGTGGACGGCGGAGCTGGCCCGCAGCGGGGCCAGGGCGGCGAACGGCACGGCGCGCAGCGTCCAGGTGATGGCCGTGCAGAGGGCTATGGCCGCGATCAGATAGGGGGTGTCAGGCACGGGTCGGCTTCCTCTTCGCGAGTATGTGGCGGGCCAGGAGCCCGGCGGTGAACAGGCCCAGGGCGGCCAGCAGCATCTGTCCGGGCACCAGCACGCGGGCGATCAGCGCGCACATCAGAGCCAGGACGGCGGTGGGGATGTCGCGGCGGACCCTGTAGGCGTCGACGGCCAGGACGACGAACAGGGCGGTGAGCGCGAAGTCCAGGCCGTGCAGCCGGGCCGGCAGCAGAGCGGCGAACAGCGCGCCGGCGGTGCCGCCGGCGACCCAGTAGACCTGGCACAGCGCCTGCAGCCACACGATCCGCCTGCCGTTCCAGGACTGCGCCGCCTCGCCGGTGGTCAGGGCGTATGCCTCATCCGTCAGCGCGAAGGTGCTGTACGCCTTGCCCATACGGCTCTTGACCTGCCCCAGGGGGAAGGACAGCGCGTAGAAGACGTGCCGGAAGTTGACCAGGAACGCTGTCAGGGCCACCTGCGCGAGCGGAGTGGCGGCAGCGACGAGACCGACAAGGAGGAACTCCAGCGATCCGGCGTAGACCAGAGCGGTGATGGTGGTGGCCCACCACCAGGCCAGGCCCGTCTGCGCGACGAGCACGCCCAGGGCGAGGCCCAGGGGGAAGAGGGCCAGGCCCACGGAGCTGGAGTGCTTCAGGGTGGCCCGGAAGTCGGACGGGGAGCGGGTGGGGGCGACGGGTGGGGTGGAGATGTCTACGGTTCCGAGCCGTGTCGCGTTCATGAACGTAATCGTAGGTCTCTTCGCACGTAATATGGTTTCTACTTATTCCCTATATCCCGGATCTTGAGCAATGGAATGCCGATGGACAGCGTTGACCGCGACATTTTGTTCCACCTGCGTCAGGACGGGCGTCTGACGAACGTCGAGCTGGCCAAGCGGGTCGGCCTCACCCCGCCGCCGTGCCTACGGCGGGTCAAGCGCCTGGAAGACGCGGGCATCATCACCGGATACCGGGCACGCATCGACCCCACAGCCGCCGGGCGGGGCTTCGAAGTGATGGTCGCCGTGGAGATCAGCGTCAACGACCTGCAGACCGTGGAAGAGTTGGAGACCGCGATCGCGTCGTACGACGAGGTCCTCGAATTCCACCGGCTCTTCGGCCGGCCCGACTACCTCATCCGGGTCGCAGTCGAGGACCCGGCTACCTTCGAAGTCTTCCTCACCAGCAAACTCATGGGACTTCGGGCCGTCGCACGCGTCGACTCCCACCTGATCATGAAGAAGATCAAGACCGACGACTGACGCCCCCTCCCCCGCGGCACGGTACGAAGACACGGCTGCCGGACACCGCACCTCCGGCCGCAGCGGGAAACGTAAGAACGGCGAACTACCGTCACCCGCACACCGGGCAGTCAGTCACCCCTGGAGTCGCGGTAGGGAACGCGTACTGACCGCCGTCGCGGCCGCGTTCGGGGCGGGCGCGGGGCTGTTCGTACCGCAGGCCGTGTACCGCCTGGCGGTCACCGCGGGGCGGCCGTGGCGATCCGCCTGCCCCCAGGGCCATTCCCTGGCGGGCGCGGCGAGGGGCTGGATCGGGCTCGCGCGCTGTCCGACGGCTGCCGGGCGGTGCGCCGGGTCCCCGTCGCCGCCCGGCGCTTGCCGTCCCTACGGGCCCGGGCGGATCGCTGCTCCGCTCGGCACCGCTGCGGTGTGCGCCGCGTTGGCCGCGGCGGTCGGAATGCGTCCGGAGCTGGATGGGTGGCTGCTGCTCACCCCCCTTCGCGGTCGTCCTCGCGAGGGAAGACCACGCCGTGCAGCATCTGCCCGATGTGCTGACGCTCCCGACAGCCGGCGCCGGGGTGGCACTGCTCGGCATCGCCGCGCTGTTGCCCGGGCACCGCGGGACCTGGCACACAGCGGTACGGGGATCGCTCGCCGCGCTCTTCCTCCTCCACTTCCTGATCCATCCCGCCAGTACGGGATTCGGAGACGGCAAAATGGCGCTCGCCGTCGGAGCGGCTCTGGGGTGGTACGGCTGGGCCGTCCTGCTCACCAGCACCTTCGCGAGATTCCTCTTCGGCACGCAGCACGCAATCACGAGGACCCTGCTGCGCCGAGCGGATCGGAAATCGGCCCTGCCCTGCGGACCGTCTCTAGTGCTCGGCGCACTGACCGGACTGCTCCTGGGAGGGGTCGGCCCTCCCCGAGTGTTCGTGAACAAACTGATGGTCCAGGGGTGCTCTGACGTGCCTTGTGACGCTGCTCCTCAAGATCACGGCGTGGCCACGCTGTACCGCGTCAACTCCCCCGCCGGGTCCGGCCGGTGAGCACCAGCAGCACCAGCGGGATCACGACCGCCGCCGTCAATGCGGTCAGCAGCGGCATGCGTTGACCGGGCGTGAGGTGATGCAGCAGCCGAATGTGGATCACCAGATGCGGCAGGGCGAAGGCGAGGTACACCGCGAGGCCGGTGCGGATCATGGTCTGTCGCATGGTGACGGCGCCGACGCCGAGGACCACGGAGGTGGCCAGGCTCATGGCGCCGTAGTCCATCATCAGATGGGCGTTGTACGGCATCCGCATGCCCACCCAGGGGATGTCGAAGAATGAGCGCGGGGACAGCAGCGCCCAGCATCCGACGATGAACTGTGCCGCCGTCAAGAAGACCAGACCGGCGCGAAGCTGGCTGCGTACGCTCATACGAGCCGTCCCGGGACCGGGCCGATAACCGCCAGGTACCGCTTGAAAGTGATCCGGCCGGCGGCGTACTCGGGAGCGGGTTGGGCCCCTTGCCGGCAGGCGCGGACGGCGGCGCCGGGCGTCGGCACCGGGCGGCGCCGACCGAGTGCTCTCGCCCAGGCCCGTGCCAGGTCGGTGGCGGTACGTACCCCGGGCCCGTCCATGTCGCCCGCCGGGCCTTGCGGTTGCGCACCGGCAAGGGAGGTGAGGCGGTCGGCCACTTCGCCGATGTCGACGGGCTGGAAGCTGCCCCGGGCGGGCATCAGGAGCGCGGGCAGCCGTCGCTGGAAGGGTCTCGTCCAGGCGACCAAGTCGCGGAACCGAGTGGCGCGTTGGACCGTCCACCGCAGTCCCGAATCCCGCAGGAGCCGTTCGGACTTTGGCTTTGCGCGGTGGTGGGGCAGGCTCACCCGGTCGACGCCGACGACGGAGGCGTACATCGGATGTGGGCGGCCAGTACGCAAGGTCCCCGCCATGAGGCTGCGAGTGGCGCTCACATCCGTGTGGTCGTTGCGGGTGGCGCAGTGGATGACGGTGCTGGTTGCGGTGACGGCCTCGTCCAGGCCGTCCCCGGTCAGCAGGTCGCCGACCGCCCAGTCGAGCCCTGCTGTCTTGGCGGGCCGTGGGCTGCGGCTCAGCAGGCGGACGGCGTATCCGGCGGACACGAGTCGGCTGATCGGCGCAGTGCCGAGTCTGCCGGTATCGCCGGTCACCAGGATCGGGTTCGTCACGGGTTGCGACCTCCGTGGGGTGCGGACCCGGCGTTGCCGGGTCCCGCGTAGCTGTCAGGTTCACCCGCTACGACGGGACAGCCACTCCCGGATGTGACATCCGGGCCTCGAACGCCGACCCGTCGCGGCTGGCAACGATGCGCAGGCCACTGCCCCGGCCGCCGCGTCCGCCACCAGCGCGCCGATCAGGACGGTGCCGACCAGCCGAGACCGGCGGACCCGCCATTCACCTCCGACACCGAGGCCGGGTCGGCATGCGTGCTCGCGTGCCTTGTGCTCGGCCCGCTCGGGGCACAGCGGCGTCACGGCGGACGTTGCCCAGTGCCTCCTGTACGGACTGTGTGTGGTGGCGGCCGAAGCGCTGGAACACCGGGCCGGCTGGCCCGTGTTCGCGACGATCGCGCAGCTCGGTCGTGGCGATCGGGACCTTCCCGTCGCAGGTGTGGTGGTCCTCGGGCCGGCTGTCTTGCCAACGCGCCGCCCGGCCCGGGGCATCGGCGGGCCGAGTGGCGAAGCTCTCGCGATCACCGGTGTCGCGGGCGATCGCGAGACAGAGTCACGCGACCAGGCTCAGCCAGGCCGCCGCGAGTGCGGCGTGGCCGGCCGGCGTCGGGTGTACGCCGTCGGCGGACCAGTGCTCCGGTCCGGTCAGCGCGGCGAGTTCGGCGAACATGCTGTCCGCGGTGAGCAGGTGCGCGCCGTACTGGCGGGCGAGTTCGCGCACGGCCTGGATCTTCGGGTCCAGGTCGGCCCGCCACTTCTTCCGGACCTCGACGTCGATGTGCGCGTGTCCGTGTCCGGCCTCGATGCTGCCGCTGATGGGCAGGAGGAACGGCTCGATGAGGATCAGTTCCGTGCCTGCTTTCGCCAGGGGCGCGAGCAGGCGGTCGTAGCCTGCCGCGAAGTCCTCCGCGGGGATCACGTAGCCGTCCGGGTCGAGGGTGTGCCAGCCCATGTCGTTGGCACCGACGAGGATCGACACCACGTCCGGGGCGCGCGTCGAGCACGTCCGCCTGCCACCGGGCCTCAAGGTCCATCACCTTGTGGCCCCCGATGGCGGAGTTCAGCCAGGTCACGGGCCGGTCCGGGTGCCGGAAGCCCCATTCGCCCGCAATGCGCAGCGGATAGCCGAACCCGAGGCCGTCTTCGCTCTCCAGCCGCTGGCTGTCGGTGATGGAATCGCCGGTGAACATCACCGTGGTTCCCGGGCGGAGGGTGATCGTCATGTGTGCTCCTTGTGAGGTGGGGTGAGGAGAGAGAAGGTCCGTCAGGGAAGAGGGGCGGCGGCTCAGATTGCCGCATGGCCGAACCACTGGTCGGCGGCCCGCTCAAACGCTTTCCGGTCGACGTCGCGCGCGCCCGCCCAGGCGACGATGCCGTCCGGCCGGATGAGCACGGCGCCCAGACCGAGGTCGTTCTGCGCCGTCCCGGCCGCGTAGCGCAGTCGGCTCGGCCGGTTCGTCGCCGCATCGCGCAGGCGGCGGTCGGGGCTGAAATCGAGCGCGACGCCTCGTCCGTCCTGCAGCAGCTCGCCGAGGCGAGTGCCGTCTTCGAGGCGGAGGTCAGGGGCGTTGCGGCCGACCAGCGGCTGCTCGCTGCCGAGGTCGTAGCGGAGCGACGATCCCGCCACCTTCTCGTACACGTGGGTCGTTCCGTCACGGGTCCCGAGCAGGTCGCGCATCACTGCCTGGAGCGCCTGGCCGTGGGGGTCCGGCCGCATCACCGCCGCCTGGGCGCGCGTCCAGTCGAGCACCCCGGCGCCGATCGGGTGCCGCTCGCGGGTGTAGGTGTCGAGCAGCCCGTCCGGCGCGTACCCGTACGAGGTCGAGGTGTCGCCGACGGTCTTCCAGCGGCTGGTCGACGGACCCGACGTGTGGCCGGCCGGGATGGCCCACATGGTTCGCGCCCAATTCGCCGAAAACGACGGCGACTTCGACCAGGTCCGCACCGACGTGCGCGCCGCGCTGGACCGCTTCGCCCGAGCGGGCGACCGCTGGGGCCTGGCCAAGGCACTGCCCCTGCACGCGCTGGTGCGGCAGTACGACGGCGATCTCGACGGCGCGCTGGCCGACCTCAGCGAGGCCAAACGACTGGCCCGCGAGTTCGGATCGCTCAGCCTCAGCGACGAGATCTTCGTCGACCTGCGCCTGATCGATCTGCACGTACGACTCGATGAGACCGCGCGGGCGGCTGAGACGATCGCCGTGGCCCGGGAGCGCGTGCTGCGCTCGGCGTCGCCCGAGATGGCCGTTCTGCTCGACGCACGGGAAGCCACTCTGCGGATGCGCACCGGCCATCTGGCCCAAGCCCGCGAGCTGGTCGAGTCGATCGAGGCCGGGCTGTCCGAACGGGCCCTGTTCGGAGGTGACCAGGGGCAGGCACTGATCGGCGCGATGCGGGGCACACTCAGTCTCGAACTCGGCGACGGGCCGGGCGCCGGACAGGCACTGGGCCGGGCGTACACGGCGGCGGTCGCCAGCGGGGACATGCCGATCGTGGCAACGGTGGCGGTGACCGTGGCCGGCCTCGCCGCGCTGCACGGGCAGAACCGCGACGTCGCTGTCCTGCTCGGCGCGGCCGCCCGTCTGCACGGCGCCCACGACCGCACCGATCCGCAGGTCCGCACGCTGAGCAGCCACAGCCGGACCGCGCTCGGCGACGAGCGCTTCACCAAGGCGTACGAAACCGGCTGGCAGCTGGACACACCGGCGGCCCTGGCCCGCACCGATCCGGCGCGCCTGCGCTGCGCGTCGCCACCCGCATCATCTCCCGGGGCGGACAGCGCTCAGACGCTGCGGCCGTAAGCCCGCAGTACGAGCGGCACGAAGACCACCAGCCGCGTCCGCAAGCCCCTCCAGGGATCCGCCGGTTTCATAAGGCTCGTAAGGCCGCCGGGTCCTGTGGCCTGCACTGACTCTCGCTTCATAGGCGGTGGTTACGAAACGTAGGGCGGCCGGTGAGCGGCTGCCTCACCATGCGTAAGACCCGGGTTGTTCTGGCGGCACAACCGCGCGAGCCAAGGGCGCTGTACCGCGCGGCGGTTGCCGGACCGGCACCGCAGAGACACGCGGAGGGTCGATTTCGTCGCGCTGCTCATCATCAATACCGTCAGGCATGCGGCGTGCTGGGCGCACTGGTTGCCGCTCCCCTGCGGCCGTCGCCAACTACCGCGGCACTGACTTCGTTGATTTCCAGGCGACGGCTGTGCGGTGGCGGGGTCTGGGGAACATCCACGTCAGGGGCGCGTGCCTCCGGGCGGACGCTGCCGGTCAACCGGCTCAGTGGGGTGGTGTGTAGAGGTCGTCAAGGCGGAGTGGCGCGGGCTGGGGCAGGGGCGTGCTCTCCGTCGGGCGGCAGGACTGGAGGAAGTAGGCGAGCAGGCGGCGGGATGCGGCCATGGAGGCCGCCGGGGACTCTCGCACGACGCCGTTGTTGGCCAGGAGCAGGAGGGTGACGTCGCTGGGGTCGAAGTCCTTGCGCAGCTGTCCGGTGTCCTTCGCACGCTGTACCAGCCGGGCGAGACCTGCCTCGGCGCGGGCACGTTCACGATGGACGTCGGGCGCGTCGGGAAATCGGGAGAGGAACGCGGCGCTGAACCCGCGGTCCTGGGCCTGCATCGTGCACACCTTGGTGAGGACGTTGCGAAGTCCGTGCCAGGGATCGTCGTCCTGAAGAGCCTCGTCGAGGGCTGCGACGCACTGGCTGAGTTGTTCGGAGAACGCGGCGGCGATCAGCGAGTCGCGTGTCGGGAAGTGCCGGTAGAGGGTGGCGGCACCCACGCCCGCCCTGCGGGCGATTGCGCTGGAAGGTACGTCGGTGCCGTTGAGGGCGTATGCCTCGCGGGCGGCCTGCAGGAGCCGGGCGCGGTTGTGCCGGGCGTCGGCTCTCTGCCGCGGGACAGGGGTGTCGGAGGCGGAGGAGGGCGGGTTCCGAGACAGTTGAGCAGGCATGTCTCTCACTTAACCACAAATGGAAGGGGTCGTTCGTTTAGCGGATTAGCGTGGCCTGGTGCCGCGGTGCCTCGCGGTCGGCTCTCTGCCGCAGAGGTGAGCGGCTGCGAGTTCTCCTGCCGAACGGCGTGCGTGTGTACGGAGGTTGTCCGTGTTTGCTGTGCAGTACCACCGCTATGGCGGTTCCGAGGTCCTTGGCGTCGAGGAGGTCGAAGAGCCGCACGCCGGGCCGGGTCAGGTCCGCATCGCGGTGCGTGCCACCGGCGTCACCCCTGCTGACTGGTACCTGCGCTCAGGGATGCTGCGGGACATCGTCACCGTGGACTTCCCCCATATACCCGGCATGGATGCCGCGGGAATCGTCGACGAGGTGGGAGAGGGGGTGACCGGCACCGCCGTGGGCGATGCGGTCTTCGGCCTCGTCCCCTTCGTGGATCAGGGAGGCGCCGCGGCCCAGTACGCCGTGCTGGAGGCGTGGGCGCCCAAGCCTCAGTCATGGTCGTTCGAGGAAGCGGGCGGCGCCGCGGGCAATATCGACACAGCCACACGTGTACTGGACGCACTGGAAGCCGCCGAAGGCATGACCTTGTTGATCGATGGTGCCGCCGGAGGCGTCGGCACCATCGCCGCGCAACTCGCCCGGGCCCGCGGCCTCACCGTGATCGGCACCGCGAGCAAGGGCAACCACGGCTTCCTCGACCAGCTCGGCGTCGTACCGGTCACCTACGGGGCGGGGCTGGCCGATCGCCTTGCCCCACTGGCTCCGCTCGGTGTCGATGTGGCTCTGGACGCGGCTGGTAAGGGCTCACTTGCCGAACTGGTGGCCATCGTCGGCGACCCGCACCGCGTGGTGACCATCGCGGACTTCGATGCCGGCCGACACGGAGTGCGGTACTCCCGCTCCGAAGCGGGAGAGTCGCCGGGCTGGGCAGGGCTACCGCTGGCGGCCGGCCTCGCCGACCACGGCCGCCTCACCGTCCCGCTGCACGCCGTCTTCCCGCTGAAGGAAGCCGCCACAGCCCATGACGTCAGCGCCACCGGCCATGCGCGCGGCAAGATCGTCATCACCGTGCCCTGACACGGCAGACGCTTCGGCCCGCACTCAGCGGCCCTCAGCAGGGCGGCTACAGCTGCGGTGGCCTTCGCCGGCGCGCCCCGGGCCGGACCGCACGCGGCGCTGGCCACCACGGCCGCACCGACCCGAACTGCCATAGCCCGCACTACCGGTGCCCGCCTTCGGCCACTGACCGGTACCCGCCGTCGGCCGCTGATTCGCCGTCAGCGGCTCCCCTGTCGCGCAGGGGCCGCACACCGCCGGGCAGGTCCGGCAGAGACCGGCCCAGCTACCGCACGCTCGTCAGCTGGACCGCGACGCCCTCCCCGCGCTCTTCCGGCGCACCGGCCCGGCCACGGATCGCAGGAGCGGCACGGCGGTCGGCGGTCGGCGGCACGGCGGTCGGCGGTCGGCGGTCGGCGGTCGGCGCAGCGGAATCCGGCAATGGTCCCGGCCGACAGGTCGGACGATCTTCACCATGGACACCCGCCGACGACCGGCGCGAGCACCCCGCCCGCCCCGCACACCAGACCCGTGACCCGCGTACTTCATAGTGCACAGGTCTCATTGCTCGCTCCGGCTTCCGGGACGCGGTTCGCTTCGCATGCCCGAAACACCGCCGAAAAGGTCTGGACCAGCGGGTAGGGTCGCACGTCATGAGCACAACACCGTCCGGCATACGCCGCGTTAGTCTCCGCGCCGCCCTCACACTGGGAGCGGCCTTCACCGCCGCCTGCACCACAGCCAGCGGGCCGGGCACGGACGTACACCAGGCACACACCGCCGGCGCCTCGTACGCCCGCAAGCTCATCGACAACCGCCCTACCGCCAAAAACGCACCCGACCTCGACCGGCTCACCCTCGACTGCGCCGACGAGGCCGACCAGCGCGAGGACCTGGGCGAGCCGGAGTACCGGCGGGAATGGATAGAAGGGTGCGAGGGACAGGCAGTCGAGGCACAGAAGGAGGTGGGCTTCAGGGTTATGGACGCGCTGGTCGAGGAGCAGCAGGAGCTCAACTCGCACCTTGTCGGCAAGATCGCAGACGCCGACTGCCCCCGGCTGGCCAAGCCCGGATACCACCATGTCGACCAGCGAGCGAGTGAGCGGCAGCGCAAGGCGTGGATCGATGGGTGCCTCTCCCGTGTGGCCGACCTGCAGCGGGAAGTGACCGACACCGATAAGGGTGGCAGCCGGTGAACGCCCCCCGCCGGATCACCTCGCGCCGCCTCACTGCCGTCGTGGTCCTAGCCGCCGTGTTCGCGTCCGGCTGGTTCCTCGGCCAGCCCCTGAAGCCTCAGGGATGCGAATGGGACGAGTTGCTCGCCCGCTTCGGGACACCCCGGTACAGCGACCGCCTTGAGGCCACGGCGGTTACCGGGTGCGGCGAGCGCCCGCGGATCCGGGCCTGGTTCGAGGGCGACTGGCGCTGAACGCGAACCGGCCCGAGCACGGCATCGCCCACTTCAAGAACTGGCGCGTGCTCGGCAAGGTCCGCACCGGTCCGACGTGGGCGACCGCCCTGGTCAGGCCCCTGCTCGTCCTCACGAACCGCGAAGTTTCCCGGTGACCGACGGTCTTCACCGAAGTCATCCGCCCACGACCAGCACGAGCATCCCGAACCCCGCTCACACCAGACCCGTGACCAGCAACTTCACGATGCACGACCCGGGCACCGTCATCTCAGAGGACCGGCTGTGGCTCTCGGAGCGCCCCGTGGCCTCTGGCCCACGCACGATCTGCGTGGGCCAGAGGCCACGGGCGCTTCGTCCGATGCCGTCACACCACGGGGCAGGTACGGCAGCGAACGGAGGCTCCTCTCGGCCCCGGCCCGTGCGGCAGGTCTCCCGCCCCCCATCCGCATGGCGGCATGGCTGATTCCTGCGTTGACCGGTGGGTGTGCGGGGGATTGGCTTGCCCCGCCCGGCACGGCTCGTCGAACAGGGGGGAACCATGCGTCCTTCGCGCCTCACAGTCGCCCTGACGGCCGTGGCGGGGGCCTGCGCCCTCACACTTCCCCCGGCCACCTCGGCCCTGGCGAATCCCAGCGCGAATCCGAGCGCGGACATTCCGAGAGCGGACATCCGGCGGGTCAGCGTCGCCTCCGACGGCGCCCAGGCCGACGCGCGTTCCTTCGACGGGGCTCTCAGCGCCGACGGGCGGACCGTCGTCTTTTACAGCGAGGCGCGCAATCTGCTGCCCGGGGCGGCCGGTGACCCCGGCCTGCAGCTGTACGCGAAGGACCTGCGCACCGGACGGGTCGACCTGGTCAGCGCCAACCCGGACGGCACGCCGGGCTACCAGCCCGGCTATACCAATGAGGTGAGCGCGAATGGTCGGTTCGTCGTCTTCGACTCGCCTTCCCGAACCCTCGATCCGCGCGATGCCAACCCCGGCATGGACATCTTCGTCCGCGACCGGTGGAAGGGCACCACCGAGCTGATCACCCGTCAGCCCGCAGGCGCGCCCAAGAGCGACAACTTCTTGCCGTCCCTCAGCGCCAACGGCCGCTATATCGCCTTCACTTCGACACGCGAGGACCTCGTACCCCAGGACACCAACAAGATGGCGGACGTCTTCGTCCACGACCGGCGCCGGGGCACCACGCGGCTCGTCAGCGTCGCCAGCGACGGCACCCAGGGCACGGCGGCTTCGTCGGACGCGGCCATCAGCGACGACGGGCGCCGGGTCGCGTTCGTCACCGCGGCCCGGAACCTGTTCCCCTGGCCGTCCGGCGCGCGAGCGCAGACCCCACCGCCCGAGACCCGCCGTCCACGGCCGCCCTACCGCTCGCTCGGCGTCCACGACCTGCGCACCGGGCGGACCGTGGCGGGCGCGGTCAACCCGGCCGGAATACCGGCCGAGGTCTCGTACGACATAGACCTCTCCCCCGACGGCCGGTACGTCCTCTTCAGCTCCAACCACGCCATGGTGCCCGGCGACAGCACCAAGTGGTGGAGTTTCTACGGCCATGATCTGCGCACGGGCCGCTACCTGCGGCTGGGCTCCCTGCCGGACGGCACCCAGCCGACCGGGACGGTACACGGCGAGGGTCTCAGCGCGGACAACCGGACCGCCTACTTCACCGCCAACGCGTCCAATTTCGTCCCCGACGACACCAACGACACCTTCGCACGCGACCTGGCCGGCGGAAAGGTGACCCGCCTGAGTACGAAGCCCGACGGCAGCGAACTCGCCGAGCCGTCGTACGGAGCGACGGTCGACCGCACCGGGCGCCTGGTGGCCTTCAACAGTGACAGCCCCGAACTGGTGCCGGGCGACACCAACGGCGTGCGGGACGTCTTCGTGCGGCGCCAGCGCTGACACGCGCACGGCCCCAGACCCGGCGGCCCAGCCGGCGTGCTTCTCCGTCCGAGCGGCTGAACTCCCGCTCAAGAGCCACGGTCTCCTCGTGTCGCTGGCGGCACAACTTCGCGAGTCAAGGGCCTTGTACCGTGCAGCGGTTGCCGGACCGACACCGCAGAGGCACCGTAAGGGTTGATCTCGCTGCGCTGCTCATCATCGCGGCACCCGCTCTCGCAGCTTCCGTACGGAGTGTCGTTCCCCTGCTGGCCCAGCTCGCCACTCTCTACTACGCCCACCAATGGCTGCCCTGGACGGGGGCCCCGGGCCGCTGGCGGTGATGCCCGCTCTGGTGGTGATCGAAACGATCGGCGGACTCGCACTGAAGGTCAACGACACTAGCCGAAACGCCAGTTGCTCGATCACGGTCGACTCTACGTGCTTGCTCAGCACCCTGCCGGGGCGTCGCCGACGGGCCGCTGCGAGGCATCGCGTGACCGCCGCCTACCGGGCCCCGGCGGGCTGCGCCATGATGAGGCGTCCGCAGCAGCGTGAGGGAGGCGAGGAGCATGGGCAAGCACGAGAAGCCGCCCGCCGATCCCGGCACGGGCAAGCCCCCTCCCGGCAACAGCGACGGGAAAGTTCCCGAGCCGCCGCCCAGCGGCGGCAAACACAAGAAGGGGTAGCACAAGCGCGTGCCCCCTTTCGTTGACCTGCAGCAGCGCGTGGCGAGCGTCATGGAGGAGCGCGGGGCCTGGCCCGAGCGCTCCGGATGGATTCGCCGCGCCATAGAGGACCTGCCCCGCCACCGCTTCGCCCCCGCCCGGCTCTGGCACTGGGACGGCCACGCCTACCTGCCCCTGGACCAGGAGTTGGACGCGCAGCGGTGGGCGGCCGAGGTGTATGCCGACCCCGATGTGGCAGCGGTCACCCAGGTCACCGGCGGCCTGCCCACCTCGAGTCTGTCGTGCACCGCCATCGTCGTCGACATGCTGGACTCGCTCCTGCCCGAGAAGGGGCACCGCGTCCTGGAGTTGGGGACGGGGACGGGCTGGAACGCGGCCCTGCTCACCTGGCGTTCCGGGCCGGGCTGTGTCACCAGCGTGGAGGTCGATCCGCACCTTGCCGCCGCCGCGCGCCGCCGCCTTGCTGCCGCCGGCTACGCGGCGAGTGTCGTCGTCGGCGACGGTACGGCAGGCTGGGCGGCCGCCGCCCCCTATGACCGGCTCATCTCCACCTACGCCGTCGACCGCATCCCGTGGGCGTGGGTGGCACAGGTGCGTCCCGGCGGGCGGATCGTCACCCCCTGGGGGCAGCTGGGGCATGTGGCGCTCACCGTCGCCGACGACGGTGCCTCGGCCAGCGGATGGGTGCAGGGCCTGGCCCAGTTCATGCCCGCCCGTGGCAGCGCCCGCCCCCGCGCCGACTTCCCGCAGGTACGCGGCAGCGGGGCCAGCGACAGCGAGCGGCCCTTCCCGCGCGATCTGGAACCGCTCACCGGCGTCCACCTGCGCTTCGCGCTGCGCGTGGCCCTGCCCGAGGTGCAGATCACCACCGCGCGGGACGCCGACGGCCTCAACGCCTGGATCCACGACGGCGACCGCTCCTGGGCCACGCTCTCCGCCCTCGGCGACGGCAAGACCGTCGCCGACCAGGGCGGGGCCCGCCGCCTGGCCGACGAACTCGAAGTGGCCTGGGACGCCTGGAGCGCGATGGGCAGCCCGGACGTGTACGACTACGGCATGACCGTCACCGACCACGGCGCCACCCAGTACATCTGGGCCAACGCCCCCCTCACGGGCCCCCGTTGGCCCCTGCCCGCCCACCAGCCCTAACCGGCCCCAGACGCCGGCAGGCGTCCTGCGGATCGTCCCCGGCAGCCGCCCGGACATCGAACCCGAGGCGCCAGTCCAGCTCGCCGGGGCACACGCTGCTGGTCACGACAGGCAAGCCGAAGCTCCTCACCCACGACGGCGTGAACCACCTGCCCGAGCAGATGAAAGCCGCAACCAAGCGTTCAGCGACTCGTAGCAGCCCGACCTGCTCCTGCCCTGCCCTGGGAACAGTTCCTCACGCAGGTCGAGCAGGGGAAGTGGCCGCCCAGGCCGCCTCGATCATGTGGAAGATCTCGTCCACCGCGGCCTGCGGATCGGCCGCCTCGCGGGCCAGCGAATAGGCGTCGATCACGAACCTCGCGATCGCCCGGCAGGCCGTGGTGGCCCGGGACAGGCCGAGATCGGCAGCGATGGCCGTCGCCAGGGACTCCGCATGACGCAGCCTCATCGACTCCTCGTACTCCCGCAGGGCCGGTGATGCGTCGATCATGCGCCAGATGGGGGCGGCGCCGTCCGCCGTGCAGTGCCGCACCAGGGCGTGGATCTCGCGGTGCAGCGCGGGGATGAGCGGCTCGTGCGGTGCCCGGCCGGTGGCCGCCTGCGTGAGGCGTTGCTCGAAGTTGTCGTCCTGCTCGAACACCAGGGCCTCTTTCGAGGCGAAGTGGGAGAAGAGCGTGGTGACGGCCACGTCGGCCTCCGCGGCCACGTCACGGATGCCCACCGCTTCGTACCCGCGTTCCAGGAAGAGCCGCAGGGCGGTGTCGGCGATCTTCTGGCGGGTCGCGGCCTTCTTGCGTTCACGGCGTCCGGGCGGCTCGGTCATGCCCTGACACTACCAAATACAAATCCGCAACCGTTTCGAAACGCTAACCGTTAGTGTTACGGTCGGCCGCATGAAGACAGTGAGCTTCGCCGAATTCGGCGGCCCGGACGTTCTGCACCTCACCGACGCCGAGAAGCCCCACGCGGGCCCCGGCCAGATACGCATCGCCGTGCGGGCGGCGGGCGTGAATCCCGTCGACTGGAGGATCCGTGAAGGCCAGTTCCAGAAGGTCCGTCCGATCGAGTTGCCCGCCGGCGTCGGACAGGACGCTTCCGGGGTGGTGGACGAGGTCGGCGAGGGCGTCGACGGGGTCGAGGCCGGCGACCGCGTGTTCGGGCGAGGCTCGAGCACCTATGCCGAGTTCGCCGTGCTGTCGTCCTGGGCCCGTATGCCCGAGGGGCTGGGCTTCGAAGAAGCTGCCGGGTACCCCTCCGTGGTGGAGACCGCGCTGCGCATCATCCGCGAGGTCGGTGTGCGGCCCGGGCAGACACTGCTGGTCAGCGGCGCGTCCGGGGGCGTCGGATCGGCAGTGCTGCAGATCGCCCGCGACCGTGGCATCACCGTGATCGGCACGGCCAGTGCCGCGAACCAGGACTATCTGCGCAGCCTGGGTGCCCTCGCCACACCGTACGGCGAGGGCTGGGTCGAGCGGGTACGACAGCTCGGCCAGGTCGACGCGGCGCTCGATCTGGCCGGCTCGGGCGTGATTCGCGAGCTCGCCGAGCTGACCGGGGACCCGCGCACGGTGGTCTCCATCGCCGATCTCGGTGCGCCGCAGCTCGGTGCCCACTACTCCGGCGTGACCGGGAACGTACCGCAAGCCCTGGCCGAGGCCGTCAGCCTCATCTCTCGGGGAAAGCTCCACATCCCGGTCGAGAAGTCGTACCCGCTCGCCGAAGCCGCGGCCGCGCACATCGACAGCCAGGCCGGCCACACACGCGGGCGCCGGGTCCTGGTCGTCTGAGCCGTCTCCTGCACGGTTGCACGGCCCGGCGAGCTGAATTCCTTCCCAAGATCCTGCCGGGGCGCACCCGGCAGGTGCGCGACACGCAAGGAGCCCCATGCGCACTCCTGTCACGATCATCGGCGCCGGACTCGGCGGCCTCGTCCTGGCCCGCGTCCTGCACCTCCACGGCATCCCGGTCGCGGTCTACGAGGCCGAGCCCTCCCCGACGGCGCGTTCGCAGGGCGGGATGCTCGACATCCATGACCGCACCGGCCAACTCGCCCTCCAGGCGGCCGACTTGATGAACGCGTTCCGCGACATCGTCCTGGAGGGCCGCCAAGCGATACGGCTCCTCGACCGTCGCGGAACCGTCCTTTTCGACAAGGCCGACGACGGCACGGGCACAAGCCCCGAGGTACAGCGCGGCGAGCTGCGGCAGATCCTGCTCGACGCACTCCCCGCCGGCACCGTCCGGTGGGGACACAAGGCCACCGGGGTCCGCGCCCTCGCCGCAGGCCGCCACGAGGTGACCTTCGCAGGCGGCACCACCGCCGAAACGAGCCTGCTGGTCGGCGCGGACGGCGCGTGGTCACAAGTCCGACCGCTGCTCTCCCACGCCACACCCGAATACATCGGCCGGTCCTTCGTCGAGACCTCCCTGTACGACGCCGACACCCGCCACCCGGCCACCGCGAAAGCGGTCGGCGGCGGGACACTCGTCGCGTTCGACCCGGACGGCAACGGGAAGTGGCTCGTGGCTCACCGCGAGAAGGGCGGAACCCTCCACGCCTACATCACACTGACCAAGCCACAGGACTGGTTCGACACCATCGATTTCACCGATGCCGCCGCAGCCACCGCGCGGATCGCGCAGGAGTACGGCGGCTGGGCACCGGAACTCACCGCCCTGATCACTGCCGGCGAGACCGCACCGGTCCTGCGCCCCCTCCACGCCCTGCCCATCGGGCACCGCTGGGACCGGGTGCCGGGCGTGACCCTCCTCGGCGACGCCGCCCACCTCTCGACCCCCAACGGCGAAGGCGCCAACCTGGCCATGCAGGACGGCGCCGAACTCGGCCAGGCCCTCGCCGCACACCCCGACGACATCGAGACCGCCCTAGCCACATACGAACAAGCGCTGTTCCCCCGCAGCGCCGCAGCCGCCGCCGAAGTCGCCCACCACCCCACACCCCAAGCGATGATCAACTTCTTCACCCGAGTCGAACGGACCGCATGAGCCACTCGTCGTGCGGGACGAAGGGCAGGCGGGTGGAGCGGACAGCCAGCCGTGCCAGTCGCACAGGGCGGCTCCCAGCAGCTCCGGCCCACCCGCCGCCCGCGCCTGGGCGAGCAGTGAGGCGATCCACTCCAGCAGGCAGCCGCCCAGCCTGAGTTGGTGCGTCGGCCGGGCGTCGCGCACGACGGCCTCGTCGTAGACGCGGTACGTACCCCGTCCCCGCCTCGGGGCTCGGGCTCGGGCTCGGGCTCGGGCTCGGGCTCACCAGCCTCTAGACCCGGACTTCGCGGGTCACCGATTCAGGTCTGTGGCCGGCGGGTTCGTGTGATGTCGGTGCCGAGGAGATCGAAGAGGTGGAGTTGGACGCCGCGGGTTATCTGGACGGTTGGTGGGTCGGTGACGCTGCCGATCCTCAGGGTGAGTTCGCTGAGGTGGTAGAAGATCATGCGCCCGGTGGGGCGGACCCGACGGTTGTCCGGGTGAAGGCCGGTCATGGTCTGGTCGCCGCCGAAGCCACCGATGCACGGCTGGTGCGGGCCTTGGCCGGCACCAGCCGCAGTATCCAGGACGGCCAGAGCACCCCGGGCAGTTTCGCCGCCCGCTGGCGCACCCCTTCTTCGGTGAGCGCGGGAGCCGCGGCTTGCGAGCTCGTACCCCCAGCTGTGGCACTCGATCAGCTGCCCCGGCCAGGCCAGCGCCTGCGCGACCTTGGGGTCTTGCAGGCGCGAGGCCAGTGTAGGGACCGCCGTTTCGTCATCACGGGCTCCTGCTGAAAGGGCGATTTCCGCGTGTGATGAGCACAGCTTGTGGCTGCGGATCATGAGCAGATTGTCCCGATGGGGTTTCCTCGGCGGTCGCTCTGAGCAGCGCCTGCCGTCATCGGCCTTTCAGGCGCGGGGACAGCAGGGTGTCGTGGATGGTGCGTTGGTTCAGTGCTGGCCTTACGGCGGGTTGCCCGCCGGGCGGATGGGGAGGCGGAACGGCAGGGTGGCGCGTAGGCCGGCGCGGCAACGCTATGACTCGCCGGTGATCCTGGCCGAGCCGATCGTCGCCGCGACGATCTCCCGGGCGGCGGTCCGGGGCGATGAGCTGGAGTTCAGGTTGGTCAGCGATGCCTGGTTCAGCGCGTGGACGACGAACTCGTAGGTGTTCACCGTCGAGGGCGAGCACGGTCCCTGGTAGCCGTAGAGGTTTGCGCTGCCACGGTAGTAGACCTGCCTGGCTCCCGCCGGGGTCGAGGGCCGGTATGCATGGTCGACGTTCTGGGGGAGCGAGGTCGCGCTCGCGGGGATGTCGTAGATGACCCAGTGGATGAGGTTGGAGTTGTCGAGATCGCGCATGACGATGGCGTAGCTCTTGGCGGCGGTCGGAGCACCCGACCAGACCAAGGGAGGGGATTCGTTCCTCTTGGCGGGGTCGCTTCCTCCGCCGCTGGTGCACTCGTGGACCTTGGGGATGACGCCGCCGTCGGCGAATGCGGTGCTGGACAGGGCGAACGCGCTCCGGGTTGCCGACGGCGCCGACGAGTTCGCCGAAGCGGTGGTCGGCGAGAGGACTGCGGCCCCGGTGATGAGCAGAGCGCACAGCGCAATTCTTGCACTTCTCACTGGAAGCTCCCGAGGATACTTGTGGCCGCTTAGGTGTCCATGGCGCGAGAGTGGTATTCGTGCGGCGGAACCAACGTATGCATCGTGGATTCTGATGTCATGTCACTTATCGATCTGAGCGAGGTACTTTTCTCGCCTTGGGCCTGCTGTCTCGGACGGGACTGTCAATTTGACGGCCCTGGTGCGCATTCAATGCCACTCGGCCGCTCATCTGACATGCGGTCCATTCGAGTCTTGGTGTTGACGCCCTCGGTCAGGCCGTTGCCGTACGGCAGTGTGAGTGCGGCGATCACGGCGTCGTGGTCCGGAACGTGGCTGCGTGCCTTGCCGTCGATCCGCGCCGCCACGCGCCAGGGCTGGGCGCAGATGCCGCACCCTGACGGATCGAAATCGGCAGCAGTAGGCGGGCCGGCCCCGGGCGGCTCTCGTGGACGACCTGGCAGCCCGTCGTCGCCGAGGCGTAGTCGCCCGAGTAGTGCGCCGTCCCGTGTACCGAACGAACCCGGCGCCAGGGCTCTGACCCGTCGAAGTCCCTCAACCGCAGCAGGTTGAAAGGGACTTCGCGAGTCGCCCCGTCGGCATACCGAATCGACGCCGTGGGGGTGTTGTGCCTGATCATGCGGAAATGCTCGACCGATGCTCATGATCACGCGGAAGTGCTCGCGAAATCGCGGAACCTAGAGCCGACTAGATGTTGACGATGTGCACGGTCCCCGAGCGCAGTACCAGGAGAAAGTCCGGTATGTGGCTGCGTACTTTGCCGACGGAGCCCCGTTCGTCGTCTCAGCCGAACCGCAGGATGCGCGGGGCGAAGGTGCCCTCGGGACCGCCGGCCCGGCCGACCGACCACACCGTCCCCGTGCCCGGCACCGGAGCCAGCCTCACCACCGAGGAGAGGCCCTCTCCGGCCACCGCCGGTTCGTAGTGCTCGGTGAACGACTGTCCGTTCCAGGCAAGGAAAGCAGGCCCGGGGACAAGCGGCGGATTGCTGCCCGGCGGGCCCCACTTCATCGAGCCCGACACCGCGACCCAGGCCAGCCCGCCGGACGCGGCGGGCGTCAGTGAGGTGACCGACCCGAAGGTGGCAGGCATGGTGACCCGGCTCCACGCCTGCCCGTCGAAACGGACCAGCAGGGGCGGAATCGGCCGGCCCGGCGGGCCGCCGATAAAACCGGCCGTGCCACCCGCCCACACCTCCGTCGGCGAGACCGCCAGCACACTGCCCACCGCCGACCGCGGGAACCCGTTGACGATCGTCTGCTGCCACGCCTGCCCGTCCCAGTGCGACACAGCCGCACCCGAGTTGGTGGCGCCCGCGGCCCAGACATCGTCGGCCGCCAGGACGTGCAGGCCGTACACCGATCCCGGCGGCACCGGCATGTCCCGCCAGCCGCGCCCGTCCCAGCGCAGCAGCACCTGTGCACCGTCCCGCGAACCGATCAGCCAGGTCTCACCGCCGCCGGCGACGACTTTGTCCAGCCGGACTCCGCGCGGCGGCCGGCTCTCGCGCCAGGCGGTGCCGTCGAAGCGGAGCAGGCGGGCGCCGCGCGCCGAGTCGCGGCCCAGCGCCCAGAGTGCGGTCGGTGAGGTCGCGGCAATGGACAGCAGTTCTCCCTGCCAGCCGACCCCGGGCAGACGCTGGCGCTGCCACGCGGTTCCGTCCCAGCGCAGCACCAGCGGGAAACCCGGCGCCTCGCGGCCGACGGCGTCGGCACCCACCGCCCACGCCCGGTCCGGTGTGAGCGCCACGGCCTCGTTCAGCCCGGCCTGCGGGCGTACCTGTGCCGGGAGGGGAACGCGTTGCCAGGACTGGGTTTCCGCCGCGGCCGAGGTCATGAGGGTCACGATGGTCATGGCGACAGCGAGGGCCGCGACGAGAAGTCTGCGTGCCATGGTCAGCCTCCCAGCCGCTCGCTCATCAGGTTCGGTTTCGAGCCGTAGATCTCGACGGTCCCGAAGGACAGCAGCGAGAACCCGGACCTCGCCAGCAGACGCGGTTTCACGTCGATCGCGTTCGTGCGCTCCGGGCCGTAGGAGAAGGTCGTACGGGAGCCGCCCACCCGTGCGTACTTCGACTGGAACGCACGGTCGCTGCGCACCGGCAGCCACAGCGCGCCGTCCGGACCGCGCACCATACCCTCGGTGTGGGTGGCGCCCAGCGATGGGTAAGTGGTGCGCCAGGAGCGCCCGTTGAAGGTCATCAGGTAGGTACGAGTCACGCCGTCGGTGTACTGGCTGCCGCCGAGCGAGACCCGGCCGGACCGTTCGAGCAGCACCGTGTGCACGTTGCTGTTCGGCGGCAGCGGCACCTTCGCGTCCCGCCACCCCGTGCCGTCCCAGCGCAGGATGGCGGACCCGGTGCTGGCGTCCGCCCAAGCCCAGACGTCGGTGGCGGTACGCGCGGTGATCCCCATCACGTAATACACACCGTCCGGGGTGGACTGAGTGGTCCAGCGGGAACCGTCGTAGTGCAACACCTTCAGCCCGGTGTCGTCCTCACCGACCACCCACGCGCCACCCGGTACCGCCGTGAAGTCCTGGTAGACGCTCAGGGTCTGCGGCAGCGGCACGGCACTCCACCCTCCCGCCGACCGTCGCAGGATCTCCCCCGCACCCCCGCGGTTGTGGAAGATCCACACTTCCTCGCCGACGAACTGCACCTTGCCCAGCCAGCCCAGCTCACCGGCGCCGGGGAAGGTGGTGTCCCGGCTCCACGCCGTGCCGTTCCACCGGTACAACATCGGCCGCAGTCCATCGGTGGTGTGCTCGTACCCGGTCGCCCACGCCTCGCGCGGCCCGCGGGCGGCGAGATCCTTCACGGTCACCGGCGGGGCCGCCGCCGGCACCGGCAGCACCGACCAGCTCGGCGTCACAGCCGCGGCCGGCGACACCATCACAGGTGGCGACACCACCGCGGCACACACGATCACAAGACAGACAACAACCGCACGGAGACCGTTCACGAGACCCCCAGAACGCGAAGGTCGCACAGGCTATTGGCGTTCACCCACCCGCGGACAGGCAGCATTCAGCCGATCACAGTTGGGCGTAGCTTCTGTCGTCGGTGCCGTCGTACTTCTACCGTGGCGGCGGGGTGGAGATTGGCCCATGGTGTCGTTGCCGGAAGAGCTCCAAGCCCGGAAGGCCGTGCCTCGACAGCGGTGGACGAACTTGACGCCGGAGCCACGGAGTTGGCCGTTCGGCTGGAGGAAGCGCGGGAGGATCTTTCGCGGTTGGAGATCACGCGGGAGACCCTCGCTCAGGTGCTGGCGGAGTGGTTGTCCGGCACTGCGGTGCTGCTGCCTGCCTGGCGGTGCCGGTGTACGGCGGCGGCACGGAGCTTGTCCTGGAGGTCCAGTTGGCGCATTGGCCGTTCGCGCGGGACGAGGACTACGGCCGGGGTATCCGGCGGTGTATCCAGACGGCTCGGGCGAGATCAGTAACCTGCACCTCACGGCCGCGCTGGCGTTCGCCGACCGGCTGGCGGGGCATGCCGCCGTGATCCGTCGGCTCGCAGAGTCCCTGTCGTGACAAAACGGAGCGTTCCGGGCTTTGGGGCAGCTCCCTTGGGAAAGCAGCCGAGCCGGAGGGATGTTGAGCTGGTAGCCCTGTCGGGTTCGCCCCGCACCAGAAGTGCGGGGCGAACCCGACAGCCATGCTGCCCTACGCGTTCGTATACAGCCTGACAAGAGCCAGGTCGCCCCTGCCGCCGCTGAAATCGAAGGATCGCGCTTCGCCCCAGCCGCACACCCACGGGCTGTAGTCGGTGTCACCGGACTCCGGGAACTTGGCACGCACGCGCACGCAGTCCCCGTCCAACTTGGTGTCCTTCACCCAGCCGCTCACGTAGACCTTGCCGCTCTTGCAGAAGACTTTCCACTCGGCGTGACCGCCGTCGATGCTGGCCTTCCTCTTGTCCGGGCACGTCCCCATCGTGCCCGGCCCGCCGCTGGCCTCGGTGCGGCCGCCGGTGTCAGCCGTTGCCGTTCCGGCAGCGCTCAGCGAACCAGCGGCCATGAGAGCGACGGCGCCCACAAGAGCCGCCTTCCTGCGCAGGTGCGTGTTCCAGCGCGTCGGCTCCAGTCCGCTGACGCGCGCGTCCCGATGCGTGTCTCGCATAACAGTTCCCCCGTTCAGTACGGTGTGTCTCCCCGTATACAGCTGATCACATCCGCCAGACCGGCCACAGCACGGCCTGCACCGTTGCTGACCATGTCAGCGGGGTGATCCTGCGCCTCACCGTTCCAGCTGAAGCAATGCTTCAGCAGTTGGTGCCGGGAGTGGTCACTCAACTTCCCCAGTCGGAGCGATCACTTCCCCGCCCCACTAGGGGCTGTCGTCAAAGTCCCGTCGTGCGCCCGGAGGGCGGGCCTGGCGGCGTCTGGCGAGTGCGATCGCAAGGCGGAGGGTCGCCCCGGTACTGGGTGTACCGGGGTGAGCCCGACAACGCGGCGAGCGTGCGTGCCAGGCGTCGCCAGGCAGACGGGACTTTGACGACAGGCCCTAGACCTCCCGCACCCCTCCCCCACCACCTCCAGGGCACCGGTAGGTGTCATCGAGCTGCCGCACGGTGCGGCAGAGCCCATGGTGCAGCCGAGGCCCGGAGGCTCCGTCGGCATCCCCGAACCACACCTGGCTGGCAGGACACACCAGGCCATTCGGCTGTCAGTGATCAGACGGCGAGTGTGAGGGCGCGGCGCATGCATCCGCTGGGGCCTTGAGCGCGCGTTCGCGCCTCTCTGGGTTGCTTCCGCCGCCCGCAGGTCCGCGGGGAGATGCGCGACGACATCTACGAGGCCTTCCGTGCCCTCGGGCGCGCGCTCATCGATAGGTCTGTGCTCACGAAGAGCAGTACGTGGGTGGGTGTTGGGCAGGCAGGTGACGGCTCATAGGGCGGCCCAGTCGGCGCCGGCGGCGTAGTCCTCGAAGGTCCGGGGCCTCTTTCCGGTCACCTGCTCGACCGTATCGGTCGGTGCGTGATTGCCCGCGTCTCTGAGAGCGCGGAATGCCGCCACTGCGGGCTCGGTCTGTGCACGCGACTGTCCGAGGGCCTCCTGCGCGGCGAAGTAGTCCTCGTCAGTCCCCAGGTACCGCACCGGATGGCCGACGTGGCCCGCGATGATGTCGAGTGCTTCGGCGTATCCGAGGGAGCGCGGTCCGGTCACCTCATAGCAACGACCGGCATGGCCAGGGGTGGTCAGTGCGGCCGCCGCGACCGCGGCGATGTCGTCGGCGTCGACGAACGCCTGCGTCAGGTCGCCGAGCGGGATCGCCAGTTCGCCGGCCGCGATGGCCTGGCGGAAGAAGCCCTCGTCGAAGTTCTGGTTGAACGAGTCCGGCCGCAGGATCGTCCAGGCCGCCCCGGACGTCTCGACGGCCCGTTCAGCGGCCATCAGCCGTTCGTCGCCCATCGCCTCGATGCCCATGCTCGACAGCAGCACGATGTGCTCAACGCCAAGCGTGGCCGCACGCTCCGCGAAGGCGGGATCGGGCACCCTGTTCGGCGCCATCACGAAGGCTTTCGTCGCCCCCTGCAACGCGGCGTCCCAGGTGGCCGGTTGCTCCCAGTCGAAGCGCACCTCACCCGTACGGGACGCGGCCCGCACCGGGTACCCGCCCTCGCGCAGCTTGCGCACCAGTCGCCGCCCGACCCGCCCAGTTCCTCCCAGAACCAAGATCATGTCTTCACCCCAAGACTCGATGTGACAGGACCGCGGGGCCTCAGCAGCTCCCCCAACACGGAGGCGGCGACGGACTCCGGTTCCCTCAACCACGCCGGCGGATGTCCGCTCCGCGATCCGAGCTACCCACGGCGGAGATTCACCCTTCCACACAGGGATCGTCCAACGCGGCCCCGGCCCGCGCAGACAGGGCCAGCTCAGCTCTCGCCTGTGCGTGGTGCCCGGCCCCGGGGTCGGGCACCACGCTCAGTCGGCGCCTGGCGGCTACAGCCCCAGCCCGCCGAACAGCCAGTTTTTGCCCGGGGCCTGCGGGTCCTCGCTGGTGTAGTACTCCTCGGTGGCGCGGCGGATCTCCTCGCGGTCGAGCGTGCCGTTGCCGTCCAAGTCCAGCTTGGCGAAGGCCACCTTGAGGTCTTCGGGCGAGGCGCCCAGCGTCTTGGTGTACATGGTGAGGAACTCTCCCTCGTCGATGACGCCGTTACCGTCGGCGTCACAGATGTCCATCCACGCGTCCACCATCACGCTCAGGCGCTGCAACAGCCCTTCCCTGTCGTTGGCCACGGCCTTGCGCATGCCGGAGACGAACTCGCCGCGGTCCAGCAGCCCATCGCCGTCGGCGTCCATGGCGGTCAGATCCTTGGACCACAGCTCTGCGAAGGCGTTCTTGAGACGCGTGATCTTCTTTGCACCGCTCATGTCGAACGCGGCGTCGAGCCGGTCGGCGAGAGCGAGCAGGTCGGCCTCGATCAGCTGACCGTCCCCGTCCACATCCAGCATGGCGAAGGCGCGGCCCAGCTTGTGGTCCAGAACTCCCGTAGCAGTACCCATCGTTTCTTCTCCTCGGCTTCCGCTTCCGCGACACAAAGATCACCCGATCGTGATCACACGAGGAAAAGCGATCGACCGTCTGCTGTGATGCGGCTGCCACACAAGCAATTTGATGAACAGTCAGCAGAGGTCTGCCGCACCATGACGACCAGCACGACAGCCCATCCGTGTCTGCCCTCGGCCTTCCGCAACGGGATCGAGGAGCACGCCAGACGCGTTCGTGACGACTGGGACGGGCACCACGCTCTGCACGGCATGGCGCCGGGGCCCGATGCGATCGTGCTGACCAGTAACGACTACCTCGCGCTGGCCCGGCACCCGCGCATCGTCGAGGCCATGACCGACACGCTCAACGCCCGTGGTGGCGGCACACTGATGTCCGGCGCCTTTCTGCACGGCGACCACCCGCAACTGCGGATCGAGAACGAGCTGGCCCAGCACATGGGAGCGGCCGCGGGCATCCTGTGCCAGTCCGGCTGGGCCGCCAACACCGGCCTGCTGCAAGCCCTGGCAACCACTGCCACCTCGGTCTTACATCGACATGCTGGCGCACATGTCCCTGTGGGAGGGAGCCCGCATCGCCGGGGCCGCTCTGCGCCGTTTCCGGCACAACGACATCACGCACCTGCGCCGCCGCATCGCAGACCACGGCCCTGGAATCCTCCTCATCGTTACCGTCTACAGCACCGACGGCAGCGTCTGCCCGCTCGCCGAGACCGCCGACGCCGCGCGCGGAGGCGGCTGCGTGCTCGTGGTCGACGAATCGCACTCCCTGGGCACCCACGGCGCCCTCGGTGAAGGCATGACCGCCGCCCTCGCGGCCTGACCGACCAAGTTCACTTCCGCACGGCAAGCCTCTCCAAGGCATTCGCCGGCCGCGCCGGCCTCATCGCCTCCCGCGACAAAGCCTTCACCGACTACTTCAAGATGCGCTCGCACCCCGCCGTATTCAGCTCCACCCTCCTGCCCCACGACGTCGCCGGACTCGCCGAAACCCTCGCCGTCGTACGCGAAGACGGCTGGCGCCGCACTCGCCTGCATGGAATCTCCACGTGCGTACGAGAAGAACTCACCACGGCCGGCCTCGACCTGCGCGAATCCCGCAGCCACATCGTGGCGCTGGTGGCGGGGAACGAACGCCAGACCATCACCCTGCGCGACGCCCTCGAACAGCAAGGCATCTTCGGCTCGGTCTTTTTCCCACCCGCCACCCCACGCAACCGCTCCCTGGTGCGCCTCTCCCTCCACGCCGCCCTCACCGACACCCAGGTACGCCGCATCATCGATACCTGCGTCCAGTGCTGCACCCCCCTGCCGCAGCAACGTTGACAACCGGAAGAGACCAGCAGCGCCGCTGCCACGGCTGCGGCGACACCGAATGGGCAGCCTTGCCCCATCGGGATACCGCGTGCCATCGGGATACACCCACCACCGAGATCGCCGTCACGCCGAGCCGAGAACCTCGGCAGCGGGGGCCGTCCTCCCGACAACATGCGGATGCACACCGGGACATGAGCGCCGGAGCCCCCCTGCTATGGTGCGCCGATGTCATCGATCAAGCAGTTCCAAGTCACCTTCGACTGCGCAGACCCCGAGCGCGTCGCTCGCTTTTGGTGCGAGGTGTTGGGGTACGTCGTACCGCCGCCACCGGAGGGGTTTGCCACGTGGGACGATTTCGATCGCTCTCTTCCGTCGGAGCGGCAGGGCGCGGCGTTCGCCTGCAGTGATCCGTCAGGCGTGGGCCCGCGGCTGTACTTCCAGCGCGTCCCCGAGGGCAAGGTCGTCAAGAATCGGGTGCATCTCGACGTACGAGTCGGCACCGGGCTCGTGGGTGAAGAGCGCCTCGCCACGCTCGAAGCCGAGTGCGCACGACTGGTCGCGCTTGGCGCGACGCGCGTGCAAACGCTGCTTGCCGATGAGCACAATGAGTCCTGCATCGCGATGCAGGACATCGAAGGCAACGAATTCTGTCTCGACTGAGCATCCCCCGCGACGTGCTCGACGCGGGCCCGGACTTTGCGGTGGGAGGTGTTGTACTCCTCCTTCCCAGCAGGCAGTCGGTCTGGCCGCGTTCGCGGCGGTGCGAGATGGCCAGGCCGATGCCCCGAAAGCCGCCGTCCGCGATCACCGTGATCCGCCGACGGCGGTCTTCGCGCCGGACAGCTCCCACGCCGTGCAGTCGTTGCGGTTGCCGGTGACCGGCCGACCGGCGGCGACGACGAGTCGGGGAGCGGCCCCGACGACGAGCTGGCGGCTGGTCGAGTATCGGTAGTTCTTCGACTGCCCGGCGATCGTGTGATCCCGCGTGGAGGCCAGAGCGCGGTCGACGATCAGCACGGCGTCCTCTCGGAACCGCTTGCGGGGCTGGAGCGCGGGTGACGGCCCGAGGTGGCCGATGATGCGGTCAGCGGCCCAATGCGATGCCCCGAACGGCGGGGCGAGCTGCCGCAGTGTCAAGTTCGTACGCCAGGGGGCCGCTGCCAGCAGGCTCAGCCCGGTGACCGGGGCCATCCAGGAGTCGCCTTCCGGCGCTCTCCCAAGGGCATCTTGATGGACCGTCAGATTCCGTGCGGGATCCGGCCCTCTCCCGCATCCACGGTGGAATCGGCCTTCAAAGAGCGCGGCGCTATAAAATCCCAAATCGGCGCAAAGTGCGCCTTGGTGTCGGGGGAAGTCGGCTCTTGCGCGTGAGCGTGGTCCGGTGTCGTACCCCGGCGGTGATTGATGATCGCGAAGGGGCCATGAAGAGAATTCCCTCACGGATACCGGGGCTCGTCCGCACCCTGGTCGCGGGCCTGGGCGCTGCCGCTCTGTCCGTTGCCTCCGTCCAGTCGGCCACGGCCGTTCCTGCCCGTGGCGCAGCGGTCGAGGCGGCAGCGCCTGCGGCCGCTGGCGTCCTTGGGCAGCCCGAGCTGCGGGTGGTGTCGTGGAACATCTGCGGCGAAGCCGGCGGCAAGCGCGGCGAGCAGGGGTACTGCCCGTACCGCAATGAACCGGAGCAGAAGGTCGAGCAGATCAAGCAGCTGGTCGATGAGCGGCAGGCCAATGTGGTCATGCTGCAAGAGGTGTGCGGCGTCGCCCCGGGCAGTCATCTGGAGCTGCTGCGCACCGCGCTGGGCGACGGCTGGGACGTACGGCACGCCTCCGGGGCCCGGCCCGACGGGCGTACCGACTGCCGCGGAACCCTGAAGGGGGAACTGGGGGTCGCCCTGGCGGTGAAGGGAAAGATCACCGAAAGCTCGTCAGCGAACATGCTTCCCGCAGACCCCGAAGGCAAGGACAAGCAGACGCTCCCCGTCCTGTGCGCGTCCGTCCAGGGCTGGACGACCCGGCTGTGCACCACGCACATCGCGGTCGGCGACTCGGAGCGCGCCGCCCAGCAGATCAAAAACGTGAAGGCGTATCTGGGCAAGGCCGCCGACACCGGCTTCGTGCTGGGCGGGGACTTCAACCGCAACGCGGGCGCGTCCCACATGAAGCCGCCGACCGATTCCTTCGACCGGTGCATCGACGGCTTCACGTATCACGGCTGGGTGCGGGAGACGCAACGGCACAGCCTGCACAAGCTGGACCACTTCTTCACCGACCGGGCCCCTGGGGGCAGCCGGTTCGCGTCCTGTGCCATCGACACGTCCCGGATGGACCAGTCGGAGAACGAGCCCACGAGCGGGCCGCCCACCGGGTACTCCGACCACGCGCCGATCTTCGCCCAGCTGCGCGGTGCCCCTGTCCCCGGTGACATGAGCGGCGACGGCAAACCGGACTTGGTGGCCGTGGACGACGCCGGCAAGCTGCGGCTCTACCGTGGGCTCGGCGACGGCGGGGTCACCGGCGGCCACCGCGTCATCGGCACGGGCGGCTGGTCCGGCGCCTCCATCACGCACCGCGGTGACTTCACCGGCGACGGCCGCGAGGACCTGCTCGCGCGCATCGGCAGCGAGGTGTGGGTCTACCCCAACACGGGTGACGGCTCGCTCGGTGACCGGATCAAGGTCGGCGGGAACTGGCCCTCCGACGCACAGATCGCCGCCGTCGGCGATCTCACCGGCGACGGCCATCCCGACCTCGTGGCCAGTTACGAGGACAAGCTGTGGCTGTACGCGGGCGACCCGCAGAACCGGCCGCAGCTCAAGCCCAGAGTCCGGATCGGCGACGGCGGCTGGGCACCGATGACGCTGTCCGCGGCCGGCGACGCCACCGGCGACGGCCGGCCCGATCTGTTCGTACGGGACACCCGTGACGGGAAGGTGTGGCTCTACCACGGCCGTTCCGACCATACCTTCGGCGACCGCACCCTGTACGGAGCGCGCGGCTGGGATCCGCACAACCGGCCGCTGATCGCCGGTGCGGCAGACGCGAACGGCGACGGCGTCACGGACCTGTGGGCCACGACGGCGGACGGAAGCGGCACGCTGCTCTACTACAAGGGCGGCACCGGAACCGCCGGTCACCCGGTGGACGGCCCCGCCACGGTCGTCGGCCCCACGGGCTGGAAGCGGATCCAGGCCATCAGCTGACCGGGCCCGACCCAAGCCCGTCGCGCGCCGACAGGACGTACTCGGCGGCCCCGACAGGTATGCGGTACCAGGGCGTCGGAGCGGGGTGTGCTCAGGGAGATCGACGGGAGTGGCCGCAGCCGAGGCGCTGCGCGCGGCGTCACACCGGTCGCCCGCCCGCTGATACTGCGGCGGCTCGGTACGTCGACGGCGGACACCTGGCCGAGGGCGTGTGCGCGCAGCGCCGTCTGCCGCGCGGTGCCTGGAGCCGCGCCCTCTCCCCCACGTACCGCTCGGGGCCCCTGCCAGCCCCGCTCCCCGGGCGGACGGAAACTGTGCGGACCAGCCCTAAGCCCAAGGTAGGAGGCGGTATGGGCCCTTCCGTAGAGGCGCCGGAGGGGTCTCGTCCCGTACGTTCTGGAGTGTCGCGTTCCGGTTCCATGCACAGCGCGACGGAAAGAATGTGAGAGAGCGAGCCATGCACGACCATCACGCCATACGCGGCTGGCACGGCGAGGAGTTGGACCTCGACGCCTACCTGAACCGCATCGGATTCACCGGCGAGCGCGACGCGACACTGACCACACTCCGCCGAATTCAGCGCGCCCACACCACGTCCATACCCTTCGAGAATGTCCACGCGGTCCTGGGCCTACCGCTCTCCAGCGACGTCGCCTCCGTACAGGACAGACTCGTCCGCCGCCGCAGGGGCGGATACTGCTTCGAGCACGCGATGCTGTTCGCCGCAGCGCTGGAACGGCTCGGCTTCGACGTCACCGGAATCTCCGGGCGTGTGACGCTCGGCTCGTCCCGGCTGACCCCGGCCACCCACGCCATGCTGATCGTGCGCTGCGCCGACGACGACCGCGACTGGCTGTGCGACATCGGCTTCGGCAGCGGCCCGTCGGAACCCATCGAGGTCGCCGACGGCGCGGAGGTGGAGGCCGACGGCTGGCGGCACCGCCTCGAGCGCCGACACGGACCCTTCGGCGACGTCTGGTGGCTCTTCCAGTACGGCGAGGACGGCTGGACCGACCGTCACACCTTCTCCTTGGTGCCGCAGTATCCCGTCGACTACGCGGTCGGCAGCCACTACGTCGGCACACATCCGCGGTCCCCGTTCGTCAAGCGGCTCTTCGCACAGCGATTCACCGGGCGCGAGCACCACAGGCTCGACGGCACCACCTGGACCACGTTCTTCCCGGACGGGACCAGCGTCCGCAAAGAGGTCGATCCCGCACAGCTCGGTGAGGTCCTGTCTCGGACCTTCGACATCGTGCTGGAACGCGACGAGTTGGCGCCCCTCGTCGCCGGCCTCGGGGCGACAGAGCAGGAGTCGACGGCCCTGGCCGTGTCCAGTGGATCACTGCGTGAGGTAGTTGGCACATGAGTCACTTCATGTACGACGTCATGGGCGAGGCAGTCGACGAGCCTGGTCCGGAGCGAAGATTCTCCGGCTCTTCGGGCTTTTGGCGGCAGGGGCCATCGCGTCGGTCGAGGCGCTTGCCTGGCAGCGGTGACCGGCCTTTCGTCAGGGCCGGGCTCAGAGGAGGATCGCTGCGACGTGGAGTGCCGCGCGGTAGCGGACGGCGAGCTTGAGCCTGCCGGTGCGCATCGCCATGCCGCCGCCACCGCTTGAGCCGATGCGTCGCCCCACGGTGTCACGGTGCTCGTACGCCAAGCCGCCGAAGCCGAGGGACGCCCGCGTCCCGAGCCGGGGTGCTTGCGGTTGGCGATCTGGCCGGAGGATTCCGGGATCATCGCCGCTGTGACGCCGCGACGACGCAGATGGGTACGGATCGCGCGGGAGGGCTTCCAGGTCTTCAGGCGTTGAAAAGGTGACGTCTTCCTCGCGGAGCAGGATGCACAGGCCCTCGTGGCTGGGCCCGCCGGGTCACCACCGACCTACCACCGAGCCCGGTGCCCCTGCGATTGATCCGCAGTCACCGCGTGCCTTCGTCATCGTCGATCTCACACACGCGTACTCGTTCTGCCGCCTGCCCAGAATGACGGTCACGGCCGGTCCCGGGAGGCGCAGGGCACACGAGGGTGAACAGCCCAGGAAGATGTGTCTCCCCCGCGCGCCAGCGGGCCCCCGGTCGAACCGAGGGCCCGCGTGGTCCCTACCTCCGCCCGCTGTTCACGCGCGGCGCAGTACGGAGCGGCCCGCGAAGCGCGCCGAGTCGCCCAACTCCTCTTCGATCCGGATCAGTTGGTTGTACTTCGCCGTGCGGTCCGAGCGGGAGAGCGAGCCGGTCTTGATCTGACCGCAGCCGGTCGCCACCGCCAGGTCCGCGATGGTGGTGTCCTCCGTCTCGCCCGAGCGGTGCGACATGACAGCGGTCCAGCCCGCCTGGTGGGCCGTGGCCACCGCGGCCAGCGCCTCGGTCAGGGTCCCGATCTGATTGACCTTGACCAGGACCGAGTTGCCGATGCCGGTGCGGATGCCCTCGCGCAGCAGCGTCTCGTTGGTGCAGAACACGTCGTCGCCGGTGAGCTGGCAGCGGTCGCCGACGCGGGCGGTCAGCTCGCGCCAGCCGTCCAGGTCGTTCTCCGCCATCGGGTCCTCGATGGAGACGACCGGGTAGGCGTCGATGAGCTTGGCCAGGTAGTCGGCGTGCTCGGAGGGGGTGCGGCGCACTCCTTCGCCCGCGTAGTCGTACACCCCGTCGCGGAAGAACTCCGACGACGCCGGGTCCATGACCAGGCCGATGTCCGTGCCGGGGCGGTAGCCGGTGCGCTCGATGGCGGTCATCACGAAGTCGAGCGCCTCTTCAGCGGTACGCAGCGCGGGCGCGAAGCCACCCTCGTCGCCGACGCCCGTGGAGTGCCCGGCGGCCAGCAGATCGCGGCGCAGGGTGTGGAAGACCTCGCTGCCCATGCGGACGGCTTCGGCGAAGGTGTCCGCGCCCACGGGCGCGATCATGAACTCCTGGAAATCCAGCGGATTGTCGGCGTGGGCGCCGCCGTTGACGATGTTCATCATCGGCAGCGGCAGGAGGCGGGCGTCGGCGCCGCCGAGGTAGCGGTAGAGGGGCTGGCGGTGGGCCGCCGCGGCGGCCTTGGCGGTGGCCAGGGAGACGCCGAGGATCGCGTTGGCGCCGAGCCGGGACTTCGTGGCGGTGCCGTCGAGGGCGACCAGCGCGGCGTCGAGGCCTGCCTGGTCCGCCGCGTCCCGGCCGTGCACGGACGTCGCGATCTCCCCGTTGACGTGGGCCACCGCGCGGTCGACGCCCTTGCCGTGCCAGCGCGCGGAGTCCTGGTCGCGCAGTTCCACGGCCTCCCGGGCACCGGTGGAGGCGCCGGAGGGGACAGCCGCGCGCCCCAGGGACCCGTCCGCCAGGACGACGTCGACCTCGACCGTGGGGTTGCCCCGACTGTCGATGATCCGGCGGGCGGTAACGGTCTCGATGGCAGCGTTGACGGTTCCGACTGCCTTTGCGGACATGGGAGTCCCTTCCCGTTGTCGTGTGCCGTGGCCCCGGCTGCGACAACGCTGGCGCTGAGCCCGACAAGCCAAACTCTACAGCAATACTGCTCAGTTTTGCTGTACAGCTTTGCTGTGCAGGTTGGATGCACAGCTGTGCTGACCAACGGGGTAAAGTGCCCTATGCCCACCTCGGAAGCCGCCGCCATCGCCGTCGAACTGCGCACCGCGATGGGCAAGCTCACCCGACGCGTCAAAGACGAGGACCGCATCCCGCTGGGCCAGGCCGCCGTGCTCGGTGCACTCGACCGCAACGGCGCCATGACCACCAGCGACCTCGCCGCCGATCAGCGCGTACGCCCCCAGTCAATGGCCCGGGCGGTGGGGCTGCTCATGGAACAGAACCTGATCACACGCCGGGCGCACCCCACGGACGGCCGCAAGTCGCTGGTCGAGCTGTCCGACGCGGGCCGGGCCGCGCTCGAAGCGGAGCGCGGCCGCAGGGCCGGTTGGCTCGCGCAGGCCATCGAGGCCGAACTCACGGACGAGGAGCGGGCGTTGCTGGCACAGAGCGCCGCCCTGCTGGACCGGCTCGCCACACGCTAGTGCCCCCACAGGCAGCGTTCACCCCGTCCCGACGCCCGGCACGCGCCCCCAAGCTCCCGGCTTCCCTGGAGCAGGGAGGCACCCCCTTCGCCGCACCGCGGTGACACAGCCGCTCCACGGCGGGCACCCCTTCACGGGCATATACGGGCATACGCTGCCTCCATGAGCGGTGCTGACCAGCCGGACCTGGACGAGATCGAGGCGTGGTTCATCGATGTGCTCGAGGGACGTACGAGTCGCGATGCGGCTGACCGGTGGGCCGGGCGTTGGTACACCGACGACGAACTCGATTGGGACGATCTGTCCTGGTGGGCCCTGGGCCTCCTGTACGGAATCGACCTGAGGCCCGGCCCCGGGGAGCCGTATATGCACGACGACGAGACGGTACGCGGGTGGCTGGAGGAACTGCGGCGCCGTCGCGCCGGGTGACGCACCACGAAGGACCTGTTCTGTCCCGCCACCTGCCGCCAGGCTCTTCACCCATGGCAGGGGCAACGGCTTCTGCGCATCATCCGCCAGGGAACGGGGGCGGTAGCCCGTCGCAAAGATCGCCCAGGTGATGTTCACCAGCCCGGGCCGGGCCCGAGAAGCGATCCACCACTTCCCGCATCAGCCCCCTGCCCACGCACCGACCACCCCCTTGACCAACTCGCCGTCACGGTAGATCCGAAGGGCGGGTGCGGCCGGGACGCGACGGGCGTTCGTGGTGGCGGGGTTCTCATCGGTGACATCGGTGACGGCGTTCGAGCAGCGCCAGGCAGACGATGCGTGCGCGTGCCCGCACCGCAGCTCCGCGCTGCTCACTTCGCGGCGTGGAGCGCGGCCAGGCGCAGGTCCAGTGCCGTCAGGGCCGAGTCCGTGGTGTGCCGGCCCACCAGCACCTGCAGGGTGAGTCCGTCGGCGAAGGCGATCAGGGCGTCCGCTTCCCGGTCGGCATCGATGTCGGAGCGGATCTGGCCGGAGGCCTGTGCTGTACGGAGGAGCAGTGCGGCGAGTTCCGTGAGGCCCTCGTACTGCTTGCGCTGGACGGCCGCCAGGTCGGGCGTGACGGCCGCGAGCGCGGTGAAGGCGAGCCAGACGCGGCTTTCCGCCAGGCTGTTGTCGTCGTACGGCACGATGCCGCCGAGTGTGTGCCTGAGCATCGTCGCGGCCGAGTCCGGGTCGGCGGAGTCGGCGATCCGGGCCTGCACGCGCTCGGTGACCCGGTGGTTCATGTCCTCCACAACGGCGACCACCATCTCCTCCTTGCTGGAGAAACACCGCTGTACGGCGCCTACCGAGACGGTGGCCCGCGCTGCGACGTCACGCATGGTCACCCCCTCCAGGCCTCTCTCGCTGACGAGGGCGAAGGCCGCCGCCACGATGTGGCGTCGCCGACTGTCGTAATCCACGTGTCTGGGCATGCCGCCAAGCCTATGTGATACTTTCGTATCGATACAAGCGTATCGATTCCTGTGCGCGACCACGGACTACGGAGGGACCGGCATGACCACAAGGCACGGCAGGCAGCAGGGCGGCACCGGCTGGCAGGGATCCCGCTGGTTGCTGGGAGCGGTGCTGTTCGTTCAGGGCTTCGGCTCGGCGCTCACCGAGGCGCTGTGGGACACCAGCTTCGGCGTGGCGGGCGTGTTCAGGGAGGCGGGACTGCCGCAGTGGACCGACCTGGCGGTCGGCGCCGTCGGCGCGGCGCTGCTCGGCTGGGCACTGGCCAGGCGCGGCGCGGAAGGGCGGACGCATGCCTGAGCGGGCTGATGCCCCGTCCTCCGGAGGAGCCCCCGCAGGCTCCTCCGGAGGAGCTCCGGCCAACCGCGAACGGGCCCGCGCCATCAGCCGACGGCGTGTCCTGTGGTCCGCGGCAGTCGCCACCGGGACAGGCGCGGGCGCCGCGGCGGGAGGCGTACTGGGCGCTCGCTCCGGCAGGCAGACCGGCCCGGCCCCAAACCGGCCGACCTTCGTCCTCGTACACGGCGCGAACAGCAACGCCTACGCCTTCGCCCCCTTGATCGCCGCACTCACCTCGGCGGGCCACCGCGCGATGGCGGTGGACCTCCCCGGCCATGGAACCGAGGGCAACTTCCCGCTCTCCTACCAGGCACCGCAGGATCTGGCGGCGTTCGCCACCGCACCGTCACCGGTTCTGGCCAGGACAAGCCTGGAGGACAACGCCCGCCGTGTCGCGGGTGTGGTACGCCGCGTGGCACGCCAGGGGCCGGTCGTCCTGGTCGGGCACAGCATGGGCGGTGCCACGATCACCCGCGTGGGCAATGACATTCCCGATGCGATAGATCGGCTGGTGTACCTGTCGGCGTTCTGCTGTGTCCGCATCCGCAGCATCCTCGACTGCTTCCTGGTCCCGGAGGGCAGATCGACGCTGCTCCCCACGATTGCGAGCGTGGGAGACCCCGGCCGCACGGGAGTCCTGCGCAACAACTGGCGCTCTGCGGACCCTGACTTCCTCGCCAAAGCGAAGGCCGCCTTCGCGGCGGACTACGACGACGCGGCCTTCCGCAATGCCCTCAACACCTTCGAGCCGGACGAATCGGCCTCGCTCATCCGCGACGACGCCCGGGGCGATCCGGCGACCTGGGGCCGTATCCCGCGCAGTTACGTCCGCTTCACCCGGGACCGCAGCCTGCCGCTCGCCCTCCAGGACCGCATGATCAAGGAAGCCGACGCGACAACCCCCGACAACCGCTTCGACGTGCACTCCCTACAAGCCCCGCACCTGGGCCCCCAGGACCCGGCCCGTTTGGCTACGGTCCTCGCGAAACTGAGCCCTCGAGATGAATGAATCACCCCAGAACACCGCCATCGCCCGGCCTCCGCCGCAACATGCGGATCGGCCACGGGCAGATCCCCACCCTGTACGTCTTGTGAGTACTCGCCGCTCTGCACATCGCCGATGGCCGAGCTTCTGATCCCGCAGCCCAGCCGGAAAGACTGCGCGGCTACGCCCAACAGGTTGCCGACAACTGCGAGTTGGACCGCTGCCCACCCTTCAGGAGCTGACCGTCCCGTGGCGTTCGATCTGGCTTGTGCCCGAGTTGCCGGTGACACCGCACCGGGTCCGAGTCTCCTGCGTCCCACAACCGTGCCTTCAAGGCCACCGTTTCCGCAGGCCATCGGGGATGGCATTGTTGCTGTTCCCCGTCACCGCTGCGGGGGTCCCGTGCGTACCGATGGTCAGGAAACATCTCAGGGACAAGTCAAAAGATCGGCTGGCGGCGGGCACAGTGGTCGGCGGAAGCAGGTGTGCCACCTGCTTCCGCCGACCACTGGCCACGGTCAGGTCCGCGTGCCCTCGCCAACCTCACCGGATGCGCAGGGTGAACCTCCCGGGGAGAGCTCGTGTGGCAGTCGCGGAGGATGCCGGCGCGGCGTCGCCCGGTGGATTCACTCCCCTTCGGGACGCCGTACGGGAAGTGAGCCGACCGGGCAGGCCGCGACGCCCACGGTGTCGCGGGTGATCGCCTCGACGTTCTCGGCGGCCTTGGCCGCGTCGGTCACCCAGAGCCGGTAGAAGTCGAACGGGCACTCCGCCACACCCCGTTCGCCCTCTCCGACGCCGAGCGCGTCGAATCCCGCCTGCCAGGCCCGGATCCGGTCGCCGAGCCGCCCGTAGGTGGCGTCGGAGACCGGCGGTGCGGGCTGATGCGGCTCGTCGACCACGCCGGTGCTGGAAGAGAACCCCAGCTCCGCCCGGTTGAGGAAGTCCGTGATGGTCATCGGTGTCCGCATCGCTCTCTCCAGTGGTTTCCGGGCGGCTGCTTCAGCTGAGGACCTGCCTGCTTCCCACCGCGCCCGGCGCCGCTCACCACGCGAGGCGGTGTCCCCGCGGATCCAGTGCACGCTTTCGCCCGCCGGCCGCCCAGCAGTACCGCCGTACCAGGAGAGATTCCGCTACGTCGCCCATTGAGCGTTTGCCCCGCGATACGCCATTAGCGGGCATTGTCGTCGCCCGTCGCCGGAGCGGCGTGTGCGCCGTGCACGCTCTGTGCACTGTGGACCCATGACGACGACTGGGAGTGACATCGAGGACGACAGCCCCGGTGCGGCGGACGTGACCAGCGAGGGCTACGCAACGTCCCTCCAGAACCGGCACGTTCGTATGATCGCCATCGGTGGCGCGATCGGCGTGGGTCTCTTCCTCGGGTCCGGCGGCATCATCCAGAAGGCCGGGCCCGCCGTAGTCCTCAGCTATGCCGCTGCCGGGCTCGTCGCTTTCCTGGTCATGCGGGCCCTGGGCGAGCTGGTGCTCTACCGCACCACGTCGGGCAGCTTCGTGGAGTACGCCGATGAGTTCATCGGCCGCTGGGCCGGGTTCACCGCCGGTTGGATGTACTGGGTGAACTGGGTGATGACCGGCATCGCCGAGACCACGGCCGCCGGCCTGTACATCAACTACTGGGCTCCGGACTTCCCGCAGTGGATCACCGCGCTGATCGCGGTCGTCGTCCTGCTCACCGTGAACCTGATCTCCGCGCGGCTCTTCGGCGAGCTGGAATCCTGGTTCGCGATGCTCAAGGTGCTCGCCCTGGTCGGGTTTCTGATCGTCGGCATCGTGCTCATCGCCAGCGGGGCAGGCGTGGGTGGTGGCACCTCCGGGACGCACAACATCAGCGACTTCGGCGGGATGTTCCCCGCGGGTTTCGCGGTGGCCCTGATCAGCCTGCAGACCGTGGTCTTCTCGTACTCCGGGATCGAGATGGTCGGCATCACCGCGGGCGAGACAGCCGAGCCCGAGAAGATCATGCCGCGGGCGATCAACTCCGTGATCTACCGGATCGCGATCTTCTACATCGGCTCCGTCCTCCTCATGGTCCTGATCCTCCCCTGGACGGCCTACTCCAGCACGGAGAGCCCCTTCGTCACGGTCTTCGACCAGCTCGGCGTGGCCTGGATCGGCGACGCGATGAACCTCGTCGTCCTCACCGCCGCGCTCTCCTCCTGCAACTCCGGCCTCTATTCCACCGGCCGCACCCTGCGATCCATGGCGTTCAAGGGGCAGGCGCCCCTCGCCCTGACGAAGCTCAACCACAGACGCGTGCCCTACCGTGCGCTGCTGTTCACCGGCACCTTCCTGGTCGGCGGCGTGGCCCTCAACTTCTTCGTCCCCGATGACGCGTTCAGCGTCGCCACCGCCGTCGCGTCGCTCGGCGTCATCACCACGTGGGCGACCTTGCTCTACTGCCAGGTCAAACTGCGTACCAAGGCCCTGCGCGGCGAGTGGCAGCGTCCTGCCTTCCGTATGCCGTGTTCCCCATGGACCAACTACTTCGCCCTCGCCTTCCTGCTCATGGTCGTCGTCCTCATGCTCTTCGCGGACACCAGCCAGCGCATCGCGTTCTTCCTGATCCCCGTGCTCGTGCTCGCCCTGGTGCTGGGGTGGCAGCTGATGAAGCGGCGCGGAGCACCGGGCGACGGCGACGACCCGCAGTAGCCCGCGCGCTCCCTCGCGGTGCCGGCTCCCGAAGGGGGACGATGACCCGTGACGGAGTGGCACCGCGGTCAGTCCCGTACGGCCAGGCACCGCCCTCCGCCGCCTTCCACCATCGGCGGCCGTTCCAGCCCCTCAGCCAGGTCGGCGCCTACCGCCCGCATGGCCACGGCCACCGCCGCTCATGGTGTCTCTGCACACCTCATGATCACAGCGGTGGCCGTCTCACCTGCTACTGGTGACCGAGCCCGGCGGCGGCCCATCCGTTTTCCCGCGGACGGCCGGTTAACACGTAACACCACGTAACCGTCGGCGATTTAGCCTTCCGGGTAGAAAAGGAACAGCGTGCAGCCCGTCGTCGACTGCGGGATGTGCGAGGAACCTGCGGGGGCGTGAATAAAGGAGCCGGCCGGGTAGTCCCGGTCGCCGTCGTTGAAAATGCCGGAGACCACGAAGACCTCCTCGGGCCCCGGTTCATGGACGTCGATCCCCTGCCAGCAGGTGTTCGCGTCCATCTCCAACACATGAGCCTTCGCGCCGTTGTCCCCCTTCCACAGCGGCCGCAGACGGATACCGGGGAAGAGTTCGCGGACCGGAGCGCCCTGGACGGCGGACCACACATACGCAGGAGTTTTCTGTTCTGTCGTCATGGGACCAGCCTGGCGGCCCAGCGCCGCCCCGCCGAGTGTCAGGAAAGACATCCTGCGGTACTTTCCTGCCATGCATCTCGTAACGGCGCTCGTCCAACCACGGCAATCGACCTTCGAACTCGCCTGCGCGGCCCAGATATTCGGCATCGAGCGGCCAGACCTCCCGACGCGGTACGCCTTCAGCGTGTGCGCGGAGCGCCCGGGCCCGGTCCCGACACGCGCCGGGTACGACATGCTCGTGACCGACGGGCTGGACGCACTCGACCGGGCGGACACCGTGGTCGTCCCGGGCTGGCTGCCCGCCATGGAGTCCCCCTCCCCTCCGGTCGTCCAGGCGCTGCGCCGCGCGCACTCCCGCGGAGCGCGGATGGTCAGCATCTGCTCCGGTGCCTTCGCGCTGGCACATGCCGGTCTGCTCGACGGACGGCAGGCGACCACCCACTGGGCGCTGACGGATGAACTCGCCACGCACTTCCCGCACATCCAGGTCGACCCGGACGTGCTGTACGTGGACCACGGTGACGTGGCCACCAGTGCCGGCGCCGGGGCCGGCCTCGATCTGTGCATGCATCTGGTCCGCAGCGACCAGGGCGCCCGGTACGCCGCGCACATCGCACGGACCATGGTCATGCCGCCGCACCGCGAGGGCGGGCAGTTGCAGTACTCGGCGCCGCCGCACCCCGCACAGATCGACGGCACGCTCGCGCCGTTGCTGGAGTGGGTCACCGGGAGGCTCGGCGAACCGGTGACCACCGAGAGCATGGCCGCGCACGCGGGCGTCTCCACACGTACCCTCGCCCGACGGTTCGCCGATCAGCTCGGCACCAGCCCGGGGCAGTGGCTGCTCGCCCAGCGCATCGCCACAGCCAGGGACCTACTGGAGTCCTCCGACCTCCCCTTGGACGCCGTCGCCCGCCGTGTCGGCCTCTCCTCCTCCACCAACCTCCGCAGGCGCTTCCTCACCACCCTGGGCACCACACCGGGCGCCTACCGCCGGGCATTCCAGACCGAACCACGGTGACAACTTCTGGTTCAACGACGCCGGCGCCCGGTGGTCGGCAGGGGGTTCGTGGCTGCGGTCGTTGAGGAGCAGGGCTCAGCCCGGGACCAGGCCGACATCGGTGGACGGGGCAGGCGAGACGGAACCGTGGTGGCTGTTGCTTCTCTTCGGTCGGCGGCCGACATCTCATCCGCGCTCGCGGAGGTACGCCTCCAGCTCTGCGGCCCCGGTCAGCATCGCCCGCCCGCGGGCGGACAGCCGGCCGTGCCAATCGTGCAGCGCGGCTTCCAGCGGCTCCAGCCCGCCGGCCGCCCGCACCTGGGCGATCAGCGGGGCGATCTGCTCCAACAGGTAGCCGCCGCGCCTGAGTTGATGGGCCAGCCGGGCATCCCGTACGTCGGCCTCGTCGTAGACGCGGTACCCGGTCCGCGCATCGCGGCGCGGGCTCACCAGTCCGGCGCGCTCCCATTTGCGCAGCGTCGCGGGCCGGATTCCGAGCTTGCCTGCCAGCGGCCCGATGAAGGTGCCGCCGGACCCGGACACCGCGGCCGGCTCGGCCCTCGCGCCGGGCTCGGGCGCCGCGGCGGGCTCCAGGTCGAGGTCACGAAGGGCGCTCTCCACGGCCTGGAGGGTCCGCCGGTCGTCGAGGAGGTGGGCGTGGCTCTCGTCGATGAGGCGGAATGCCTCATCGACTGCGCACTGGTTCACGGCCCGCATGATCGACGTCGCCGTCTGGTGGCCGTGGCCCGGCACCAGGGCGAGGAAGGCGTCCAGGGCCCGCGAGTGCAGCGGGGTGTAGGTGCGGTAGCCGTGGGGTGTGCGACCGGCCGCCGGAAGGATGCCCGCCGCCTCGTAGTTCCTGATCGCCTGCGTGGACAGACCGTGCCCGCGCGCCAGGTCAATCGGCCTGAGCCGACCACCGTTTTGAAGGTTACGTCCCATAGCACTGCCAATAGCGCGAGAAAGTTTCAACCGAAGGTTCAACGATACCGTTGAAGCCATGGCCACTGACATCAAGGACACCGCCCATACCGTCGATGCCGCCGCCGTCATGGGGCTGCTCCCGGCCCGACCGCGGCTGCTCGCCCTGGGCGAGCCCACCCACGGCGAGGACACTCTGCTCGACCTGCGCAACGAGCTCTTCCAGCAGCTCGTCGAGCAGGAGGGCTACCGGACGATCGCGATCGAGAGCGACTGCCTGATGGGCCTGGTCGTGGACGACCACGTCACCTCGGGCATAGGCACGCTCGACGAGGTCATGGAGCACGGGTTCAGCCACCCCGACCTGGGGCTGGGCACGTCCGCGGCCAACCGCGAACTCGTACGCTGGATGCGCGCCTACAACGACGGCCGGCCCGCATCTGACCGGCTCCGCTTCGCCGGTTTCGACGGCCCGCTGGAGATCACCGGCGCCGCGAGCCCCCGGCAGGCCCTCACCGCACTCCACGCCTACCTCGCGGCCCACGTGGACGCGGACCTGCTCCCCTGCACCGGGCAAACACTCGACCGCCTGCTCGGCACCGACGACCGGTGGGCCCATCCCGCCGCGATGATGGACCCGGCCCAGTCCGTGGGGCAGTCGGCCGAGGCCCGCCAACTGCGGCTGCTCGCCGACGATCTGGCGGCGCTGCTCGACACGCAGACGCCGCACCTGATCACGGCGACCTCGCGCGACGACTGGGACCGGGCGCGCCTGTACGGGCGTACCGCGACCGGCCTGCTGCGCTACCACTACTGGATGGCCGACACCTCACCGGCCCGCATGACCCGGCTGCTGGGCGTGCGGGACCAGATGATGGCCCACAACCTCCTCGCCATCGCCGAGCGGAGCCCGGCACTCCTCCACGCCCACAACTCCCATCTCCAGCGCGAGAAGAGCACGATGCGCATGTGGGACCAGCCACTGCTGGAGTGGTGGAGCGCCGGCGCTCTCGTGAACGCCCACCTGGGCAAGGAGTACGCCTTCCTGGCCACGGCCCTCGGCACGATCCGGCACCAGGGAGTGGACGCGCCGCCACCGGACACCGTCGAAGGACTTCTCTACGCGCTCCCGAAGGACCGCTGCGTCATCGACGCCCCGCGCCTGGCCACCGCCCTCGGCAACACGCGTCCCACGCCCCGCGTATCCCCCTGGTTCGGCTACGCCCCGCTCGACCCGGCCCACCTGGCGGACAGCGACGGCATCGTATTCGTCAAGGACGTCCCGCAGAGCCAGTGCGCCTATTGAGACCGAACAGTCTGTCGACTCGCCCTCTCGGTGAGATCTCGGCCGGACGGGCCGCCGTCTGCGCCTCCACCGCCTGGTCGACACCCTCCTCGCTGGCCACGGCATCGTCCCCAGCAGGGCACGAATAGCGAACTCGCCAACGCGGGACCCGGAATCTTCTACGAACTCCTCAGGCTCCGAGAAGGAAGCCGAGCCGAGCCCATGCCTCGCTTTTCGTACGCCGGCACCGAACTCGCTTCTGTTTGAGGCTCGTTGGGCTGGACGACGATCCGGTCATCGTCTCCGGGCGCGGGCCGGCTCGCGGCAAACGGCTGGGCGAGGTGTCGGGGAAGGGCGCGATGACGGACGATCACCTCCGACACGGCCAAAACCGCCACCGGCACGAGCACCCACCAGCCGCTCACACCGGACCCGTGACCTGCAATTTCAAGATGGAAAACTCTCATTGGTCCACGCGTTACTCGAGTGAGCCGTTCCGGTCGGCCATCCTGGCGCAAACGATAATTGCGTTGCCCGACCGTGCCGACCGCCGATGCGTTTTCTGTGTCCGCTACCCGGGCCTCGGCATGGATTTTGACGTGTCCGGATACCGACGCACGGCCGCTCCGGGGCCTTGTAGGCACATTGCGAGGGTGAGAGCGTGTGACCGGAGAAAGGAAAAGGGCCCGGATCCCCCTGCGGGATCAATGCGATCGACTGGAAAGGAGAGAGAAAATGGCGGCTGAGCGAGTGCCACTTTCCCCGCAGAGCTCCCAGATCATCGACATTCTGGTCGGCATCGACGCCCTCACCATCGACGCCAAGTACGAGCACCAGACGAAGGACCCCGACAACCCGACTCCGGTCGACGCCGAGTACATCTACATGATTACGCGCCAGGACGCCGCGCTCAGCGGCGAGGGTGGCGGCAATCTCAAGATAACAGCCAATCCCCTGGACACGATCCGGTGGCGTGAGACGGCACTGTCGATGAGCTCCGACTACTCCGTACTGCTGTACAGGTACGTGAGCAAGGACACCAAGCTCGTCAGCCCGGCGGAAGCGAACATCGCCAATGTCCTCAGTTTCCTCCCGAAAGAGGACTCGGGCGGGAGCCCCGATTACGACACACAGAACATTGATGTGTCGTACTGGACCTCACAGGTCAGGAAGCCGGGAGAGGCTGTATACACCTTCTACTTCCAGATCTTCAAGGGCAAGGACCGCATAGGTTTCTACTCCTGGGACCCGCGCATCCACATCGCCCAGCCCTAGCTGAAACAATTCAGATGGGGGTGGACAGGACCGAGAGTCCTGTCCACCCCCACCTGGCGTGCCGCTGCTGGGGTGTGGTCCGCGATGCTCCTGCCCGGCACTGCGGCGCTGCCAGCGGCGTTGCTACGTTCGCGGCTGAATTGCGATGTCCGGCTCCCACCGGAAGAAACCCGTCACTTCCTCGCCGACGACAACCTGGAAGCGGAACTCGTACCTGGCTCGTCCAAGGTTTTCTACGAAAGTGAACCAAGCGTACTGGTCAATGGATTCCGTGTCGTAGTCCGCACTCCCCCAATCATCTTCCTTCGGCAACGGAACGACCACTTCCTCGGCGATCGAAATGGGTAGAGATATCAGTCGTTTCCCTCCCGGGAGCGGTCCGAACCAGTACAAGAGAACCGCGCGGTCAGGATCCATCGACAGCGCCATCTCGCGCCACTTGACCACATCACCGCGCTTGGCACTGATGTCAATCGTGGAACCCGACTGGCCGACGACTTGATGTGGTCCAGACGTTGCGCAGTAGACAAAGGAGCTGTCCACCAGCGTCGGTTCGCGGGGGTCGCGTGAGGGCTGCTGGTAGCTTTCCATGATGCTCAGGACGTCAAATGTTGCGAGCACGTTGGTGGTTTGCGTGACTTCCTGGTGAACGTCATGTCCGGGGATCACTGCTGTCATTCCTCTGCCCCTTCCGCTTATCGCTCCGTACCCTCCTTCATTCACCGTATCGAAGCAGCAGCGACGCCGTGCGGCAAATTCCGGCCAACACGACCGGTCGGCAGAGTCGGCCAATTTCGGCTGCTGATCTTTTTGATCGAGCCATATCGCGCCATGCCCATATAGGCGTCCGGCCCGGTAATGGAGGACGAGAATCCATTACTTCGGCTCTTCGACGCCCTGGCATCGGCCAGTCCACGAACAGCTACCTTCCGCCTGACCGACCAGGGATTTCCCGGCAACGGCTCCAGCTGGGCTTGCTGCTGGTCGGCTTCGCTTCCCGGCACCGATACGTTCCGCGCTTCGGCGCCGGGAAGCGGGGCCCTGGGGCCCTGCATGGCCAGGACGGGCTCCCGCCGGTTGCTGGGTACGTTGAAGTGCGGTCAGCTGGGCGCGAGTTCGGCGAGCAGGCCGCGGACCCGGCGGTCGATGTCGTCGCGGATCGGGCGGACGGCCTCGATGCCCTGTCCGGCGGGGTCGTCGAGTTTCCAGTCGAGGTACTTCGTGCCGGGGAAGACCGGGCAGACATCCCCGCAGCCCATGGTGATCACCACGTCGGACGCCTGCACCGCGTCCGTGGTCAGCACCTTGGGGATCTCGGCAGAGATGTCGATGCCCACCTCGGCCATCGCCTCAACGACGGCCGGGTTGACCCTCTCGGCGGGGACGGAGCCGGCCGAGCGGACCTCGACCTTGCCCTGGCCGAGACGGGTGAGAAAAGCAGCGGCCATCTGCGAGCGCCCGGCGTTGTGGACGCACACGAACAGCACCGACGGCTTCGGCTGGGATTCAGACACGGGCGGGACCTTCCTCGGTGGCGGCCGCAGGAGCCGGCAGGGCCTGGGAGCTGGGAAAGTAGCGGCGGGCGGCGAGCGCGACATAGACCAGGCCGATCAGCACCGGCACCTCGATGAGCGGGCCGACGACCCCGGCCAGAGCCTGCCCGGAAGAGGCGCCGAACGTGGCGATGGCCACCGCGATGGCGAGCTCGAAGTTGTTGCCCGCGGCGGTGAACGCGAGGGTGGTGGCCCGTGGATAGTCCAGGCCCACGGCCTTGCCCAGCGCCATGGATCCGGCCCACATGACGGCGAAGTAGACCAGCAGCGGCAGCGCGATCCGCGCCACGTCCAGCGGCTGCGAGGTGATCGCATCGCCTTGCAGGGCGAACAGCACGACGATCGTGAACAGCAGGCCGTAGAGGGCGAACGGGCCGATCCTGGGGATCAGTTTCGTCTCGTACCAGGTGCGCCCCTTGGCCTTCTCGCCGAGCTTGCGGGTGAGGAATCCGGCGGCCAGCGGGATGCCGAGGAAGATCAGCACACTGCGGGCGATCTCCCACACCGACACGTTCAGACCGGTGGTCTCCAGGCCGAGCCAGCCCGGCAGGACGGACAGATAGAACCAGCCCAGCAGGCTGAACGCGATCACCTGGAACACGGAGTTGAGGGCGACCAGCACGGCTGCCGCTTCTCGGTCGCCGCAGGCCAGATCGTTCCAGATGATCACCATCGCGATGCACCGGGCGAGCCCGACGACGATCAGGCCGGTCCGGTATTCCGGCAGGTCCGGGAGGAGGATCCAGGCGAGGGCGAACATCAGGGCCGGGCCCAGGACCCAGTTCAGGACCAGGGAGGGGATGAGCAGGCGGCGGTCGCGGGTGACGGTGTCGAGCCGGTCGTAGCGGACCTTGGCCAGCACCGGGTACATCATCACCAGCAGGCCCAGCGCGATGGGCAGCGAGACGCCGGTGACGGTGACCTTGGCCAGCGCGTCCCCGAGGCCGGGCACCAGGCGGCCCAGACCGAGACCGGCGGCCATCGCGATCAGGATCCACACCGCGAGGAAGCGGTCCAGGAACGACAGGCGGGCCGCGACCGGACCGGCGGCAGCTGTAGTGGTCACGTCGCTCACGAGGCGGTCCCGGTCGGCTCGGCGGGAGCCTTGGCGGCCACTGCCCCAGGGTGCGTGAGGACCGCTGCGAGCTTGTCCGTCGTCGCGGGCAGCAGCCGGTAGTACACCCACGTCCCACGGCGTTCGGAGGCGATCAGCCCGGCCTGCTTCAGCAGCTTGAGGTGGTGGGAGATCGTCGGCTGCGACAGGTCGAAGGCCGGTGTCAGGTCGCAGACGCAGATTTCCCCGCCCTCCCGCGAGGCGATCATCGACAGCAGCCGCAGCCGCACCGGATCTCCCAGGGCCTTGAACACCTTCGCCAGCTCAACGGCCTGCTCCTCGTCCATGGGGGCGGTCAGCAGGGTCGGGCAGCACCCCTCGGCGCCGTCCTGGCCGAGCACCATCAGCTCTTGTTTCGACATGCTTCTATGTTGACGTTTATCGATCCAGCGCGCAAGCTTGCATCGAGAAACGTCAATACAAACCGATCCGGGGCCCGCCAGGCCCTGCCATCGAGGAGTGAAGGCCATGACCGAGCAGTCCACCGACCTGCGCGAGACCGTCCGCCGACGCTATGCCGCAGCCGCCGTCCAGGTCACCGAGGGCGGCACCGCCTGTTGCGGACCGGCCGCGATCGAGGTCGACGAGAACTTCGGCGGAACCCTCTACGCCGCCGACGAACGCGATCAGCTGCCCGCCGAGGCCGTCGCGGCCTCCCTGGGCTGCGGCAACCCCACCGCCGTCGCCGACCTCCACGAAGGCGAGCGCGTCCTCGACCTCGGCTCCGGCGGCGGCATCGACGTACTCCTCTCCGCCCGCCGCGTCGGCCCCACCGGCACGGCGTACGGCCTCGACATGACCGAGGAGATGCTCGCCCTCGCCCTGGCCAACCAGAAGAAGGCCGGCGCCACCAACGTCCAGTTCCTCAAGGGCACCATCGAAGCCATCCCCCTGCCCGCGAACACCATCGACGTCGTCATTTCCAACTGCGTGATCAACCTGTCCACCGACAAGGCGGCCGTCTTCGCCGAGACCTTCCGCGTCCTGGCCCCCGGCGGGCGGATCGGCATCTCCGACGTCGTCGCCGACGACACCCTCGCCCCGGCCCAGCGGGCCGAGCGCGGCGACTACGTCGGCTGCATCGCCGGCGCCCTCTCCTTCGCCGAATACCGGGCCGGCCTCGAAGCCGCCGGATTCACCGGCATCGAGATCACCCCGACCCACTCGGTCGCCGACGGCATGCACTCCGCCGTCATCCGCGCCACCAAGCCCACCGAAACATCCGCGCCCGAGACATCTTCAGCTGCGGGGCAGGCCTGCTGCGGCTGAGAGCCCGGGCAGTTCGCAAGCTTGATCTCTGGAAGCTCGCCGGTGACGGGCAGCGCGGGAGGTCGCCCCTCCCGGCACCGCAGGAACAACTCGGAGTTCAGGACCGCCCCGTCCGTGCCTCATGTCGGCGTTGAGGACCGCCCCGTCCGCGCCTCATCGCCGGCACACCGCCCGTACGGCCAGGCCCGTGGCCGCGAAGCCCACGGCGAGTACGGCCCAGCCCGCCGGGCCGGAGCCGACGACAGCGATCACCACCACGGTGGGGCCGATGATCTGAACCCCTGTCGGGCCGAGGCTGAACACACCGAGGTAGGCGCCGCGGCGGCTCTCCGGGCTCAGGGCGTAGCTGATCTCCCAGGCGCCTGCGGCTTGCCAGATCTCCCCCAGGGTGAGGCAGATCATGGCCACGGTGAGGGTGGCGGCCGCGGCAGCCGGGCCGAAGGCCGGGGCCAGCGCGAACTGGAGGCAGGCGGCGGCGAGCGCCAGGCCGCTGAAGAGGCAGCAGCGGATGGCCAGCGGGAGGGTGGCAGCCCCTCGGGCTGCCCAGGGCTGCAGGACGACCGCGAGAACGGTGTTCACGGCGATGAGCACCGGAACCCCGGCGGCCGGCATGTCCGTATGCTGCGACACCCACAGCGGGACCCCCACGGAGAGCACGGTGGTGTGCAGCGAGAGCAGTCCGTTGAGGGCCGTCAGCAGGAGGTAGCGGCGCTCCCCTGCCAAGGACCGCAGGAGTGCCCAGGCGTGGGGGCGGGCCGCGGATCCGTGCAGGGGCGTGCCGTCTGCGTTCGCCGTGCGCTTGCCGGGCAGGCGCACGGCCCACAGCAGCAGTCCGGAGGCGAGGAAGGTCGCGGCGTCTCCGAGGATGATCGCGCGAAACGACCACAGGGTGCCGGACGTGACGGCCAGGGAGGCCAGCAACGCGCCCGCGGTGAGGCCCGCGTTGCGCACGCTGCGGATCCAGGCCATCGTCCGCACCCTGTGCTCGCCGTGGACGGCTTCGCCGACGACGGTCTGCAGTACGGGCTGGGCCACTCGGTCGCCCAGCGCGATGAATGCCGCCGCGACCAGGTACTGGGTGAAGCTGCCGACGAACGCGTAACCGACGAAACCGGCCAGCCGCCAGAACTGCAGGAGGACCAGCAGCCGTCCGGCGCCGATCCGGTCCCCGATCATGGTGACCGGCACGGTGGTCAAGAATCCGATCAGGCCGGCGGCGGTGAGCCCGATGGTGACCTGAGCGTTCGACAGCGCCACCGCGTGGGTCAGGTAGAGCACCGACCCGGACAGGAACAGCCCGTTGCCCAGGGCGTCGATGAAGGACGAGATGATCAGGCGCTGTGTGGTCCGGTCGCGCCACGGGCCGCTCGGCGTGCCCGTACCGGCAGTGGCAGCGGCCCCGTCCCGGTCGGAGAGCTGCGCCTGCCCCCGGTCCTCGCCGGTCATCTACTCACCCACCACGAAGCCGACCGCTCGATGGGCTGCTTGCGCCCGCTCGACGGCCTCCGGCACGTCGGCTCCGGTCGCCAGGACATAGCCCTGACGGCTGCCGGACCCTTCGAGCCGCCCCAGCATCTGCCCCTCGTGCGCCGTGAGGTGCACCGTCACCACTCCCGGAAGAGCGCGGGCCGCAGCCGCTCCGTCCAGAGCCCGCACGGCGGTGTTCTCGTACGCGAAGAAGCAGATCGCCGCGGCCCGGGCGCGGGGAGCCGTTGTGGCGGGTCCCGACGCGCCGAGCATGGCTGCCGCCGTGGCCGCCGCCAGACGCACGCCCGTCACCAGCTCCACCATCTGCCAGATCTGGTCGCCGCCGAAGCGGGTCTGGGTTTCGATGACGACCGGCACACCGTCTTCTCGGATCCTGAACTCGGTGTGCGCGGGCCCCCATTGGTGGCCCAGCGCGTCGAGCAGGGCAGTCGCCGCCGAGGTCACGGCGTCCTGGACACCGGGGGCGAGCCGCGCCGGGAGCCGGTGAGCGGTCTCGACGAAGGCGGGCGGACCGGTGGTGGTCTTCTCCGTGACCGCCAGGACCTCGTGCTTGCCGTCGAGGGTGAGCGTCTCGACGCTGACCTCCTGCCCGGACACGTACTCCTCGGCGACGACCGCGCCGCCTCCGGCCGAGGCACGCTCCCAGGCAGCGGCCAGCCCGTCGGGCTCCGCGGCCAGGCAGACGCCGCGGCTGCCGGAGCCGGACGCCGGCTTGAGGATGACGGGGGCGCCCACCTCGGCCTGGAAAGCAGCGGCCTCGGACAGGGAGGTGCAGGCGCGGTAGGCGACGCTGCGCTGCCCGTGCTCGACCAGCAGCGCCCGCATGCGCAGCTTGTCGCGGCTGTCCCGCACCGCGGGCAGGGGGTTGTGCACCAGGGAGAGCCGCTCGCCGATGCGCGCCGCGGTCAGCAGATGCTGTTCCGCGAAGGACAGCACCGCGTCGAAGGGCTCCACACCGTTGTCGTGGAGAAAGACCGCCGTGGACTGTGCGAGATCGGCGTCGAGCCGGTCGTGGACGATCAGGGTGTCGGCCCGTTCGGTCTGCAGCGCCGTGAGATGGGCGCGTTCCTGAAGGAGGGTGATGCGGATGTCCAGTTCGGCGATCGAGGCGAATCCCGAGTCCTTTCCGCCGACGAGCAGGAGGTGGGGGCGAGCGGGGGCGCCCTCGGCGACGGGCTCGGCCTCGGGCTCGGCGTCCACCGCCACCAGGTCGGACATGTGCCACACCGTTTCCATGTCCTGTACCAGGGATGCCGTTGTGCCGGAGACGAGTTCGGCGGAGAGCACCTGCCAGTGCCCGTCGGCGGCCGTGCCGATGAGCTTGCCCGGCGTGTGGTAGACGCTGTGGCCCCGGTAGGAGGCGAGGCCGGTGAGTCGCTGCGGGGCGTGGAGTCCCGCGAAGGTGCCGGTGGAGCGTGGGAAGGGCGTCACGATCCCGAACGGTCTGCTGAACCGCTCGGCGAGGTCGGGCGTCTCGCCGCGCAGCACGGCGGCGTACGCGGCCATGAAGTTCACCCCATGGGCCTGGTGGAGCACCCGCGCCCGGTGGCCACCGGGACGGATGCCCACTTCCAGCAGGCGCGGGCCCTGTGGCGTCAGGATGAACTCCACATGGGCCGCGCACAGCCGCAGGTCCATGGCGCGTGCCGCCTGTACGGCGAGCTGCGCCATCTGCCGCCGCGCCGGTTCGGGGGCGCGGCTGGGGGCGTAGCGCGCGAAGTGGTGGAAGTCCTCGCCGCCGAGGTCGGCGCCGGTGAGCACGTCCACGACGGGGCTGGGATGCGGGGTGCCCGCGCGGTCGACGACGAGGTCGACCGAGTGGTTGCTGCCGGTGAGGAACTCCTCCGCCTGCAGGGCGGTGAACCGCGGCGGCAGGCCCTTGGCCCGTACGTGGTCGGCAACGCCGTTCCACACCTGGTCGAAGGCGGCTTGCGCGGCGTCGGGGCCCGGGACAGTGATCACGAAAAGGCTGGAGTAGAGCGCCGCCGGTTTGAGGACGACCGGCCAGCCGTGTGCCTCGCCGAACTCCGTGAGTTCAGCAGGCGAGGCCACGGCCTGGAAGCGTCCGGTGCTGTGTACTCCGATCCGCTCCTGGAACAGATGCCGCATCAGGTGTTTGGAGCGCAGCGCCGCCACGTCCTCGGCGGCGAGCGCGGGCAGGGAGAGCAGCGCGCACAGCCGCGCGTACTCCTCGACGTATGCCTCCCGGAGGTTCAGGACGCACACGGACCCGTCGCGCGGGATACCGGCGGCCAGTTGTTCGAGGCCGTCGGCCGGGTCCCACGGGATCACCGTGTCGAAGGCCTCATCGGGCGCGCTCCAGCCCTGCGAACCGGTGTCGCGGATCAGCCCGACCCGTGCGCCCGTCTCGCGCAGGGGCTCGAACTCGCCTCGGCGGGCGTTGCCCAGGAAGAGCACCAGGGGCTGGGGGTGCCTGCTCAACTCACGGCCTCCATCTCGTCGAACGCGAAGTGCACCTGGCCGAACTCCTCGGCCAGCGCTCTGACCCGGGCCGCGACCGACTCCCCCACCGCTCCGCCCCGCCCGGATGTCCAGGCGGCCTCGGCCATGAGATCGGCGATGCGCCACATCTCCGGCTGCCGCATGCCGCGGCGGGTGACCTCCTGGACCCCGAGCCGCAGCTGGACCCTTCCGGCGATGGGCCGGGCGTTGAGGACCAGTCCGCAACGGACCAGGTCGGCGGCCAGGTCATACCCGGCGCACCGGCCGTGGCCCTCGACGACCAGTACGTGGCTGCGGCTGGTGCCCCTGGCGCCGGCGAGCCGGTACAGGCGGAAGCCGGCCTCGCCCAGCGCCTCGGCCAGCGCGGCCTGATTGGCCAGCATGCGCGCCGCGTACGCGGGTGCGTGGGCGTCCATTTCCAGTGCCGTCACATAGTTGGCGAGCGTCGCGCCGGTCGCCTGCGAGGAGACCATCGCCTGCCCCATGCGCTCGGAGAACCGGCGGCCGAGCGCCTCGTCGGCGAAGGCGACCACTCCCTTGTGCGCGCCGGGAAAACTCTTGTGGGTGTTGCCCTGGACGATGTCGCAGCCCTCCCCCAGCGGATCCTGGAAGGCGCCGCCCGCGATCAGGCCGAGGGTGTGCGAGGCGTCGTACGCGAGGATCGCGTCGCTCCCCATGACGGCGCGTATCCCGCGTACCGGCAGCGGCGCGAGCGGCACACCGTGATCGAGGAGCACCATGGCGGTGGGTTCGGCTCCCCAGGCGGCGGCGAAGGCGGCGAGGTCCACGGTGCCGGCCGCTGCGTCCCACGGCAGGTAGGCGCTGCGCCGGCCGAGGGCTTCCACGAGCGGGCGGGTGGCGAAGTGGCCCCCGTCCTCCGGCGCGATGGACGCGACGAGGTCACCGGGCCGGGTGAGCAGGGCGACGGTGCAGGTCGTGGCGTGCAGCCCGGACAGCGGGCGAAAGTCGGTCCAGGAGGCGCCCAGCATCCTTTGCAGGGCACCGGTGGCGGCGCGCTCCAGGCTGTCGACGCCCGGGTACCCGGCCGAGAGGAGCCCGGCGCGCAGCGTCGCCGGCCCCGGCCCTCTTTCGTGTTCCTGGCCGATCAGATACCGGTTGTCCAGCGGCCCGGCGGCCAGGGCCCGAGCCGTACGGGACAGCACGTTCTCGAAAGCGGCGAGGTTGACCGTGCTGCCCACACGGTGGGCATCCGCGGCGACCGCAGCCAGCGCCGACTGCCCTTCCGCAGCGTCGCGGACACCGTCCTGAGGGACGGCTTCGATGACTGCCGGGCGCCCCATCAGGCCGTGGCCTCGCGCCCGGCGGCCTCCCAGCGGGCGCGGAAGTCCAGCGCACGCTCCAGGTAGTCCTCCGGCTTGTGGCCCCGCGCGAACTCCTCGACGACCGCGGCGCCGTCGAACCCGAATCTGCCGAGCATCTCCAGCGATCCCCACAGGTCGAAGTCGCCCTCGCCGATGGGGAGATGCGTGTGGTCGTGGCCCTTGATGTCGGATATGTGGGCTGTCTGCACGTACGGTGCGACCGCCTCGAGCGCCTCCGCGTAGTCACCGCGCGGAAGGTGGACCGTGGCCAGGTGCGGGACGTCGAGCGTCAGCGCGGTCCCGGTGCTCTCGCACAGGGCGATGTGCTCCTCGGGCTCGAAGACCACGTACCGGGGCCGGCTCGCCCCCATGTTCTCGACGCACAGCAGGATGCCCGTACGGCTCAGCAGGGGCTGGAGCCGGTCGAGGGAGGAGCGCAGCACGTCCAGGAGGACGGCGTTGCTGCGCTTGGACTGGTAACCGGGGTGGTAGGTGACGCGTGTGACGCCGAGGTCGGCCGCCAGGTGCACGGCACGCCGCAGCAGATTGATCGATTCGGCGCGTTCGCCCTCGTCGGGAGAGCACAGGTCGGTGTGCGGGCCGTACCAGGCGGCGTGCACCGACAGATCGAGCTGGTGGGCGCCGATGACGTTGCGCATGCCGTCGACGATCTTCTCGTACTCCTGGGCGCTCGCGCCGAACAGGACTTCCTGTGCCTCTTCCGCGATCTCGAACTCGATGTCCGTGAAATGCCCGGCGAGGAACTCCAAGTGCTCGACGATCTCTGCGGGGTTGTCCCAGATGTTGGTGGAGAACCCGATGCGGGGGCGGGTGACAGCAGCGGTTCGGGACGTTTCCTGGAGTGTGGTCATGGCAGGACGCCTTTCTGCTCTGGGGTGGGAAAGACTCGTGGTGCGGCGCGCCCGAGAGACGTACGGGGACGGCGCCGTGGAAGAGCGCTGGGGACAGTGCCGCGGAAGGGTGCAGGTCTACAGGTCAACGCCGTACGAGGGCGTGCAGGCCAGTGGCGCGTGAAGCTGCGCCGGGTCAGTGCCGCGCACTGGAGAAGAAGTCGACGAGGAGCATGTCGCGTACTCCCGCGCCGGAGCCTGGCGCCGGGGTCACCGGGGTGACGCCGTGCAGCACCCGACGGTCGTCGAGCAGGATCGTTTCGAAGGGCTCGGTCAGTACCGCACGATGGATCGGCCGACGCTCCAGGTCGTACAGAGTGGATTCGGCTCCCTGGACGTCCTCGCGCCGGATCAGCACCTGGCCGACATACAAGTGCCCGTCCTGGTGCACCCCTTCGGGCGCGGGGTTGCCTTCCGCGCCCACCGTGGCGGTGACCCGGATCTGGTGGACGCCGCACGTGTCGACTCCGTGGGTGGAGCCGGGAATCCGCTCGTACAGCCCGGCCACGATCGCGCGGAGAGCGGGCCCGGCGGCCACGGCATCGTGCAGCGGCGCGAAGAGGCGTTCCACCCCGCCGTTCACCGAGTTCAGGCTCGCGTCCTGGAAGAACGCCGTGTGCGGAAGCCTCTCCAACCCGCCGTCCGCGAGACGGAAGGAGCTGTAGCGGCGAAAGCGGTACGGCAGGTCGGCCGGCAGGTGCTCATCGGCGGGGAGATCGTTGAACGACTCGGTGAACTCCTTGACGGCGCTCACCGGGACCGCCGCGAGGGCGGCCTCCAGCACGTCCGGGCCGAACTGGACGAACGGCTCCCCCTGAACGGACACGCCGGGCCGCTGTCCCCTCACCTCAGGGCCGCCGGTCATCACTGGGTCTCCGGGAGACGGACGACCAGCGAGGCGAGGCCTTCCTCCACGGCGATCCGGCAGCCGAGCCTGCTGGCCTCGGTGCGGGGCTCGGAAGTGTAGTCGAGCAGGTCGTCCTCGTCCGCTTGCGGTTGCGGCAGCGTGCGGCCCGCCACCGAGTCCACGAATACATGGCAGGTGCCGCAGACGGTCTTGCCGCCGCACTGGCCCACGATGCCGTCGACGTCGTGGTCGACCGCCGCTTCCATCACGGTGACCCCGACGGGGACTTCGAGCACGGACCGCGTGCCGTCCGGATGGAGATAAGTGATCTCCGCTACGCCCCCCATGCCGGTCAGCCCCGCCTTTCGGCGGCCGCCATGAGGGGACCCGATCTCTTCGTGCAGTTCTCCATGCGTCAAACCGCCCCCCGCCGAGGCCGCGTTGCGCGACCCACCAGTCCGGATCAGCCAATTTCCAAGATCTAAACAGGTGGTTGAACTTGGTTCAAGGCCGCAGGGAGACCTCATGATCGAGACGAACGTCACAGCAAACGGAATGCTAAATTCCCTTGCTCGGCATCTTTCTGGCGACCCGTCAGGTCCATCTCTTCGACATCCGCGCCGGGAGAACGAGGCACCACGGCCGCCGCTTTGCGACTCGACGGTTCTTGCTTCTCGAAACTCCGCTCGGCCCCGACGGGACCGTTGGGAGCGATCAACCGGGCGGTGAAGCGAGAGGTTGTCGACTCGGACGATCATCGCCTGCCTTGAATGCGAACACGCCCATACCGCCCGTCGTCTCACTCGCCGCGGCCACCCGCGCGACAGCCCGGATGACTCCCGTCCGGGATGCGCAGATCGCACCAACGAACCCCAGGACGTAAAGCAACACCTTGATGATCTGCACGTCCTGAAGGCTGTCCCGCCTACCGGGTCGCGGGCGGAAAGGTCCGTTCGTAGATGGTCCCGCCGGGTGTGAACCAGCCCGCCTTCTTCCGTACCGCAGGGCTCGGGTCGTTGGCCTGGGATGCCTTCAAGGCGGCAAGGGCACGTGGATCGGAGTGGGCGAACTTGCCGACGAGTTCGGCAGCCATGGCCCGGACGTGCGGGTCGGGGTCTGAGCTCAGGTGGTGCAGCGAGGGGTCCAGGACCCGGTCCGGGCCCGGTGCGCAGGTGTCGTCCTTGCACCGGTCACAGGCCAGAGCGTGGAATGCGGCGATTCTGACGCGGGCGTCCGGGTCGTCGGCCATGGCGACGAGTTCGCCCATTGACTCGGTGTCGACCAGGTGATCGAGAAGGCGGCAGCAGCCCTCACGGACGGCCGGATTCTCATCACGCAGACCGACGCGAATGGAGCTCAGTGCGGTCTCTCCGCGTCGCAGCAGCTCGCGGTATGCCGCAACGGTGCGCTGGGGGTCACCCAGGCACGCGACGAGGGCGTCGTTGTCGGTCCTGACGAATCCGAGCATGCCCTCAGTCTCGACGCACGAGGTGAAGCCCGGCAAAGGAATTTCGCGCCCACGAGGCAGAGGCGGCCGTTGCCGAGGAACACGTGCTCCTGGTCGCCGCCTACTGGCGGACCGACCTCACACTGCGCCAACTGGCGCCGCTTTTCGGCATCTCGAAGTCGGCCGCCGACCGCAGCATCAACCACCTCGGGCCCTTGCGTGCGCTCCAACCGCGTCAACGGTTCCGCAGGGACACCGCGCTGATTGTGGACGGAACCCTGGTCCCCACCCGCGACCACCAGGTCGTCATCGACGCCGACACCCGGCTCGCCGTCGCCGTAGGCCGGCCCTTGCCCGGAAACCGCAGCGAATGCAAGGCACTTGAACTGTCCGGCGCGGAAAGCGTCGCCGTCCACACCACCGTCATCGCGGACGGCGGCTACCGCGGCACCGGCCTGGTCATCCCGCACCGCCGCGAACGCGGGAAGTCGAACTTCCGGCTTGGAAAGAGGAACGCAAAGCCTCTCACCGCAAAGTCAGCGCTCATTTTCCGTCCTCCAACGGAAGCCACCTGCTTGGGGATTGGCCGGTAACGCGGAAGAACGCATCGCTGAATGCGCCGGGTTTGCGGTATCCGACAGCACGGGCGGTGGCGCCGATGGAGGTCCCGTGGGCGAGGTGGGTCAGGGCCGCGCGCATGCGGATATGAGTGCGCCAGCGTGCGAACGTCATTCCGGTCTCGTTGGAGAACAGCCGGGTGAGGGTGCGCACGCCTGCGCCGACTTCGTGGCCCCACGCGGCGAGGTCGCGCTGATCGGCCGGGTTCGCGATCAGCCTATCGGCGATGGTGCGGATGCGCGGGTCGCTGGGCAGCGGCACATGAAGGCTCGTACTGGCAGTGGGTTCGAGCAGGTCGAGCAGAAGTGACTCGACGCGGGTTCGCGTGGGGTCGGGATGTGAGTTGCGGTCGAGGTGCACGATCAGTTCACGTACCAGCGGAGTGATGACGATGCCGATGGGTTCGGCCCAGGTGATCGGACAGCGGGCGGCTTCGACGGCGACGGTGCAGGAGGTTCCGGGGTGGAGCACGTCCACGGCGTGCGGTGTGCCGGCGGGTAGCCAGAGTGCGTGAGTCGGCGGCACGAGCCAGTCCCGGGCACCGGTGCGCACCGTAACGGTCGCACTCGTCGCCCACACGATCAGATGGTGCGGATGGCGGTGATGGGGCAACCGGGTGCTCTGATCGACCTGCGAGCGGGTCACGGCCGGCAACGGGAGTCTTCCGGCAGTGACATCCGACGGGCGGGCAGCGTCCACATGTTCCCTTTCGCCGTGGCTCCTCCCCCCGTGTGAATGCGGGGGGGGGCTTCCTGTGTCGGTGGCTAGGCCGCCGTACAGAGGACCAGCCCGGCCCTGTCGAGTACGTTGAGTGCGCCCACGCGGTCGGCATGGTCGACATACCCGCACCGGGTGCACTGGAACGCTGCGCCCTCACGGTTCTCCGCCGCCACGTGCCCGCACGGTGGGCAGGTGCGGGAGGCATTGGCAGAGTTCACCGGAATCACGGTACGAGCGGCGCTTTCAGCCTTCTGCGTGAGAATACCCAGCCCCCCAGCCCGCGGTACGCGAGCACAAGGCGGGCATCGCCGCGGATCCGCCCTCCGTGCGCGGCGGCCACCGGGGCGTGTAGAGAGACCTCCGCGCGAGCCTGCGCGCGGACGCGGTGTGCGCCGCCCCGGCCGGGGTGCCGCACGAGCAGCTCACCGTGAGCTACATCGTCCGGCCCGATGGCTTCCACCTCTACCGGGGCACGGCTCTCTGTGCGCGGGAGGCGTGCGTCCGCTTCGACCACGAGGCGGCCTGGCTTGCAGGCGCTGCGCGCACGGCTCGATGCTGACGGCGGCCGGTCCGGGGACGTCCTGGTGCAGCCGTGACGGCATCGGGCGGGCGAGAGTACGAGGGGGCCAGCCGGAATACGCCGGAAACGCGCCGTAGCCGACTCGGCGCGAGTCGGCCGGGTGGTGTCCGCCGAGTGGTGTAGCCGATCAGAGTGGGGTTGCTCGTCCGCTGATACCGGCTGCTGAGGGGCGCTTTGCTTCGACTGCCTCCTTGGACTGCCTTCAAGAAGGCTGACAGGAGGGGCAAGGTACCGCTACGTTACGGCAGTTGCGCCGGAGTCCTGGGGCGATTCCGGGGAATGACGCCCACGACCGCCGGTCGGCTGGACGACTCCTCGGATCAACGTCACGAGTCGCCGAGCTGGCGAAATGCTCCACTCTGCCCCCCATATCAGCTCCCTTGACGTCAGTCCGAGTTCCACACTTCTCAGGAGCCGTCTTGCACATACCCAAATACGTCACCGCCGTCTGTGCCACCGCCGCGGCGACGGTCTTGGCCACCTCCACGCCCGCGGCCGCGGAGACCGGCCCTGAGCAGGACAATTTCCTTCCCGCACTCGGCTATTCCATTCTCCACCTCAACATCGATCCACCGGGCGCCAACGACTGGAACTGCCGTCCCAGCGCCGCCCACCCGCGCCCGGTCGTCCTGGTACACGGGACCTACGAGAACCGCTACAACAACTGGGCCCGGATGTCCCCCGAGTTGAAAGCCCAGGGCTACTGCGTCTACGCCCTCGACTACGGCGACACCGACGACGCCGGAGCGGGTGTCGCTCCCACCGTCAAGGGTTACGGAGACATCAAGAAGTCCTCCGAGGAACTGGCCGCCTTCGTGGACAAGGTGCTCGCCGCCAGCGGCTCCGGCCAGGTGGACCTTGTCGGTCACTCCCAGGGCGGGATCCTGGCCCGCTGGTATCTCAAGGCCGACGGAGGCGCGAACACGACCGACCCCTCGAAGAACAAGGTCAAGAAGATCGTCCAACTCGCCGCCACCAACCACGGCACCACCCTCAGCGGCATCGAAACTCTCGCCGACAAGCTCCACATACTGGAATCCGGGGAGAAGCACTTCGGGAAGGCGAGCATCCAGCAGTACGAGAAATCCGACTTCATCAAGGAGCTCAACGCCGACGGCGACACCGTTCCCGGAATCGAGTACACCGTGATCGGCACGAAGTACGACGAGATCAGCACCCCCTGGCAGAACACATTCATGACAGCGGGTCCCGGAGCAACGGTGCAGAACATCACCTTGCAGGAGGGCTGCTCCGTCGACTTCTCCGCCCATCTGAGCATGTCGTACAGCCCGCGTGCGATCGGACTGGTCAAACGAGCCCTGGCCCCCTCAGCCCCGGCAGCTCCCTGTGTGCCGAGGGCGCCCGCCTTCTGAATCCGGCCCGATCCCGCCTTGGTCGATCTCGACCGTCAGCCGGCCGCCGGAGGATTGCCGGAAAGCGGGGCGGCCGACTCCGCCCCCCAGTCCCGTGACGATCTGGCGGCCGCCATTCTGGACAGTCTTCACCGCCCTGGTTGGACGACCGGCGGTCGTGGGCGTCATCCCCCGGAATCGCCCCAGACCTCCGGCACAACTGCCGTAACGCAACGACGCCTTGCCCCTCCTGTCAACCTTCTTAAAGGCGGTCCTCCTTGGGATGACCCGTCGGTGTGGCACAGATCGGGTGTGCAGGGGAGGCGGGCACGGTTGCTCCGTGAACAAGCTCATGCATGGCATGGTCCTGGCGCTGGCCAGCGCCTCGTTGCTCTCAGCCACCACCGCTCCCGCAGCTGCTGGCAATTTCGATCAAGCGCCCTACCGGGGAAAGATCGTCAAGAGGGACGGACTCGCAGCGCGACAGGGGCCCAGCACGCGCTACCGGGTGGTCAAGTCAGTGCCGAACAATGCGGTCGTCAGCATCGCCTGCAAGGTGAACGGTCAAGTCATCGGCGGGAATCCACGGTGGTACCGGCTGGCGGACTCGACCTACGTAACCGCCCGGTACGTGTCGATCTTTGGTGCGCAGCCCAAGTGGTGCGGAGCAGACACCCCATCGCCCACGAATTCGGAGCCGCAGAACAACGGCGGCTTGCTGAGCCAGACCACCAACCTCGAAACGGGAATCGGCATCTGACTTCGCTCTGTCCGTCCAGTCTCCTGACCCTGTTCATCCCAGGGCCCTGACCCGCGACACCACTCGGTGGGCCGACGGGTTCGTGAATCTTCGGATGGCCGGGCAAAGGCCACGAACTGCCTCGCATCCAACGCGGATTTCTCGCACCGGATGCGAGAAGCGGAGCGCTGGTCTGTTGCCCCCGTGAGCTGGGCCGTAGCTGCACAGCGTTGTTTCCCGCGAGAACTACTGGGAACCCCAGGGGCATCTGCCATCCCGTCAGTACGATGAGCGCCATGTCCACCCCGCGCCGCCGACGACTCGGTCACGGCCCCCAGCCCCAGGTCGCCGAGCCCCCGGCCGCTGTTACGGCAAGCCGTGACCGCGTACGGGCCAGCGAAGCCGACCGGCGCAACGGGCCCCGCCCCACCGTCCGACTCCTGGACGAGCTCGCCGAGCTCCGCGAGCGCGGCACACTCGGCACCCGGGGAAGCTGAGTCCGCACGACGGAGCGTGAGGTTACGGCGGGGGCGCCACGGCATCGAGCAACTGCCGCAGGAGCAGCAGCGCGTCGGCCGGTACCTCGGAACGGACCGATTCAAGGAGCGCGGCCGCGGGGAGGAGCGCGTCGGCGAGGCGGCCGGGCAGGGCCTTGCGGAGTCCGGCCCGCAGCCAGGATGCCGAGCGCGGGCCGCGGGCCAGGTCCTCGGCGAGGACTGCTCCTCCGGAGAGGGCAGCCAGGTGCCGGCGGGGTGCTCGGCCGGGAGGGCATGGAGCCTCTGTTACGAGCGAGGGCGTGCCAGTAGACCGGCAACAGTGCAGACCCGCGCACCGAGTTGAGATCAGAACCATCCCGAGAACCGACTCCCCCACGCCTGAAGGCGCGGCTCCCCTTCGCTGGATACCCGACGGAAAACGTGGCCGTTTCACGGCAACGGTTGGCCACATGCCGTCCGCCAGCCAGCCTAGCCTGACCGTACGAACCAAGGCTCAAGTGTTCGGCGATTACCGAACTCCCTTGGCACACCCATGCAGAGAGGGAATCCCTTCATGCCCGAGAACACCCATCGCCCGCTCCGTGACTTCGGGGTGAACGCCGTGATCGACAAACTTGCGGCGGCGCAACCGTTTCCGCCCAACGACCCCCGCGCCGGGCGCGAGCGTAATCCGCACGACTACAGCGAGTACGGCTTCTCGATCCTCCCTGAACAGGGGGACTTAATCTACCTGTTGTGCCGTGGCCTGCGCGCCACCCGGGTCGTGGAGTTCGCGACGTCGGTCGGCATGTCGACGCTCTACTTCGCCGCCGCTATGCGCGACAACGGAGGCGGCACGGTCATCGGGTCGGAGATCGTGCCTGCCAAGGTCGCCGCCGCCAAGCGCAACCTCGACGCCGCCGGACTCTCCGACTACGCCGACATACGCGAAGGTGACGCCCGCACCACCTTGCGCGACCTCGGCGGTCCGGTCGACTTCGCGCTGATCGACGGCTGGATCGGAACCGGCCCCTCACTCGCCCGTCAAGTCATCGAACTCATCGCGCCGCAAGTACGCGTCGGAGGCTATGTCATGAACGACAATGCCGAACCCGACTTCCTTGACTACGTCCGCGACCCGGCCAACGGATTTCTGTCGGTAACCCTGCCACTTCACGGCGGCACCGAACTCTGCGTCAAGGTGGACGCATCGCCGAAAGGCTCCTGACTGTTAGCGCCACGCCGCTGAGGCATCGGCTCCACTGCACGTGACGAGGCCAACTCGTGGGTCGAGCCATGGTCCTGAGCACAGCGGCCTCGCGGGCTCGCGGGCTCGCGCCGAGGGCGGCGGCGGTGGTGTTTCGGTGCTTCTGACTCCATCCGTAAAGGGGGGACCACCGCGTGCTGTTGCGCTGTGGTGGTCGAAGTCGTCCGGGTCCTGTGGGCCGGTGTCCCGCGGGCCGTCCCCGACAGGGCGGAAACCGCGGGCACCCGGCGCTTGCCTGATAGGACTGCCGGGCTGACGGCGCCGTTGCCTTCGCCAGGCTCGGCGAGGACTGACGTACCGGGACGTGCACGCCCGCCAGTTGGACGGGAGAACTCGGCACATCACCATCAAGGAGCGACTGTGGCACATCTCAGTGGAAAGGTCGCACTGGTCACCGGCAGCAGCCGGGGCATCGGGCGAGGCATCGCCGAACGCCTGGCCCGGGACGGCGCTTTGGTCGCCGTGCACTACGGCAGCAACGAGGCGGCGGCCAAGGAGACCGCCGCGGCCATCGCCGAGGCCGGCGGCCGGGCGTTCATCGTGCGCGCCGAACTGGGCGTTCCCGACGATGTGGACACGCTCACGGCAGGGCTGGAGGCCGGACTACGCGCACACGGGGAATCGACGATCGACATCCTGGTGCACAATGCGGGGCTCAACTTCATAGGGAGGCCGATCGAGGTACTCAGCCCTGAGGAGTTCGACCAGATGGTCGCGGTCAATATCAAGGCACCGTTCTTCCTCACTCAGCGGCTGCTGCCACGGCTGCGCGACGGCGGCCGGATCATCAATATCTCCTCCGTCTCCACCCGTATCGCCTCCACCCACGGCATCGGCTATCCGCTGACCAAGGGCGCACTCGAAGTGTTCAGTCACACTCTGGCCAAACACCTCGGCCCCCGCGAAATCACCGTCAATTCCGTCTCGGTCGGCTTCACCCACACCGACATGACCGCCGAAGTGCTGGCCGACCCGGCGAACCTGGAGCGCAACATCAGCTTGACCGCCCTCGGCCGAATCGGCCAGGTCCCGGACATCGCCGACGCGGTCGCCTTCCTGGCCTCCGACGACGCTCGCTGGATCACTGGCGCAAAGATCGACGTCACCGGCGGCGTCAACCTGTAACAACGCCCTGCGAGTTCAGTCCTTGACCGAAGGTCTACGGCCATCTCCGGGTCTGGAGGGGCGCCGTCTTCACCACGCTGCCGGAAGGCCCGACGGCCGAGGCCGCTCGCCGAAGGTAAAGGGGGCATGTCTCTGGTCCGTACGGATTCCGCCACCGCCCTCGCCCACCATGACGCCGCCGGGATTCCCATCGGCGAGGAGACCGTGGACGCCCTTGAGGGCGCCGACCGGAGCCGTGGGTGCAGCGTGGTTGGTCGGCAGCAGGTGTCAGCCGCCGGGGAGGGGCTCGGGGTAGCGCTTGAGGACCTGGGCGGGGTGGTTTTCGTCGGTGGGCCAGAGCACGACGTGGTAGTGGTCCTCGCCGTCCAGCCCGTCCTCGGAGAGGGTGTGCAGGCCGTGGGAGTAGATGCGTACGGCGTAGGTGCCGGGGGTGAGGGGGATGTGAGGCGGCTCGTTGTCGAAGCCCGGCATGGCGATGAGCAGGCGCCCGGAGGAGAGTGCGAGGCCGGCCTGAGTGACGTGGTCGGCCCGCTGTAGTTCTGCGTCATCGTCGGCCGGCGGTGTGCGGCGCACGTCGACGGTGACGGGAACGGTGAAGGGGCGGGCAGCTCCGACGCCGACGATGCCAGGAGCGATGTTGATCCAATTCTCCACCAATGGGTCGAACCAGGCGGGGTCGGGTTCGACCAGGTGCGCGTCATCGTCCTGGATCAGCAGGGTGGAGTAATGGGCGAGGACCTCGAGTTCATGACGGGAGAGCAGGTCGGGTTCGCTCGGGGATGAGGTGGACGTCATCGGAAAGTGGGCTCCGTCGGGCAGTGCGTACGGGGTCTGGGCGAGGGGCCTCGGCTGCGAACCGGTAGTCCGGTGGCAACCGGCGCAAGCGAGGGGCGTGTTCCTTTTCGCGGAGTAACCGATCAATCAGTGGGTGTATTCGAGGTGTTGGGTAGCGCGCGGCCGCTGTCGGGAAGCTCGGGGTAGGGCTTGTCAATGCTGCTTTTGGGGTCGTCGTCGGGGGTGTCGAGAAGGCCGATGCGGGTGGCGATGACGGCGGCCTGGAAGCGGCTTTCGGCGTTGAGGCGTTCGAGGATGTCGGCGACGCGACGGCGGACGGTGCGCAGGGACATGCCCAGGCGGCGGGCGATGGTCTCGTCTTTGAGGCCGGCGGCGAGCAGTTTCAGCAGGGTGGTGTCGATGTCGCGGGCGGTCTTCTCGAACCCGTCGGCGCCGAGGGCGGTGGGGTCGATGAATTCGGTGGCGTGAGTCCAGGTCTGTTCGAAGATTTTGCGGAGGTAGGCGATGAGGTGGGGTTCGCGGACGACGACGGCGCCGTAGGTGGTGGTGTCGGTCGGCAGGAAGGCGACGGTGTCGTCGAAGACGATGAGCCGGCCGAAGAGTTCGTGTGCGGTGCGGTACTCGCCGCCCAGGGCGCTGGCGGCGGCGACGTAGGCCTGGGTGGGGCCGTGGAAGCGGACCACGTGTTGCTGAAGGGTGCGCATGCGGATGCCGCGTTCGAGGAGGGCGCGGTCGCGGACCAGGGCCGGTTCGAGGTTGGCGGGGTTACGGGAGACGTCGCCGGGCTGGCAGGCGATGACCTCGTAGCGGCAGCGCGCCGCCTCGTACTCCAGTTGTGCGTTGACCGCGGTGAGATCGGGCAGGACCGTCACGGCGTCCGGACCAGCGCCGGGGGCGTCGGGGTGGGCGGGGCGGGTGACGCGGTGGATGTCCGCGCGCAGGGCGGCCAGGCGCTGCTGATGGGCGGCGGTTTCGGCGGCGATACGGGCCTCGACCTCAGCGGTGAGGCCTTCCAGGGCTGCTTGCGGGGGCATCGCGCGGCCCTGGAGGGGGTTGGCCGGGTCGGAGCGGAGCAGGTGGCGCTGGGTCAGGCGGGCCAGGGCGGCACCGGCTTCCTGCACGCCGATGCCGAGGGCTTGTGCCAAGAGGGCGGGGTCCAGGCAGCCGTGCAGGCGGACGTGGTCATAGATCTGCCGGTCCGTCACGTGATCGTCGCCGTGGATGCCGGGGCTGTACGGGGGCGGGGCGCATCCGCTGCACTCCGTGGACGGATTCGGGCCCTTCAGAGATGGCTCGGCCCGACCGTTCATCGTGTCCGCTTCGCGCACTTCCTCCCCCTGTCCCCTGGTGAAACTGACACTTTAATGACAGCCACCGCCCCTGGTCGCACGGGAGTGCGCGGGCAAGAATCATGACATCGAAACCGACGGCACCACTATTCAAAGGATTTCGTTGTGAAGCGTGCTTTCCATACCGTTGTCGGCGCCGTCACAGTCGTAACCGCCCTGTACGCCTTCGCGGCCCCCGCCGTCGCCAGCGAGCCGTCGGGGCTCACGCCGACGGGCACCCATGAGGTGTCCATCACCGCCCACGGGCCGCTGCGCGACCCTGCCACGTCCTACGTGATCTCTCTCGGCAACACCTCCTGGGGCAACTGCCGACCCCGTCCCGGCGGGGAAGTGACGTGCGACGAGCGCACCCGACGCGTAGCGACAGCACCGCGGCACGAGGACGCAGGCCCCGCAGGGACGGGTCAGCGGGAGCACCGGGCTGGGTAGAGCCCGCCGACGGCGAGCCCTCCTGCACACGTGTCGACATCGACTGTCGACATCGACGTGACGGGGCAGCCGGAAGCGAGGTGTGGCGACTCCGGCCGCTCATGTCTTCGCCCACTATCGGCGACGTATCGCGCTCGCGGCTGTGGCCGCGGGCCTGGCGAATCCGCCCCGCGCTGCTCCTCTTCTTCGCCCGCCACAGCGAGCCCGCCCACCTGCGGGCCGCCGATCAGATCGCCGAGCGCATCCGAGGCATCATGGCCGACGGCACCAGTACGGCGGACCCCGGCGGACTGACTGACGGAGCCTCAGGCGCCGCGCTGTTCATGGCGCACCTTTACCGCATGACCGGCGATGCGAAGCTCTTGGATACCGCCATCGAATGCGTTCGACGCGACCTACGCAACTGCGTCGGATTCAACGGATCCCTTCAGCTCAACGACGGCTGGCGAACGGTTTCCTACCTCGGAGCCGGCCCCTCGGGCATTGGCATCGCCGCTCTGGAATTCCTGCGCCACCGGGACGAGGCAGATCCGCGTGCGGCCGTCGACGGCATCCACCGCGGCATCGACCACCTTGCCCCGCTGCTCGGCCTGAGCCCCGCCTCGGCCGCCTAAGACCACCGCGACCGATACCGGTCCGGTATCCGTGAACGATTCCGAAAGGAGGTGATCCCGTAAGTCAGTCCTTGACCTGCAAACCCTGACCGCGAACGAGGAAGACCATCTCGTTCTCCTCGGCAGCGCCACGTCCACGATCTGCTCGTGGAACCCGCATGCGCGACCAACTGAGTACGGCACCGGCGGCCCGCCGCGCTCGGCGTCGCAGGACATGTTTCCCAGTGTCCGTACGGCAGTTCACGTACCGAGCCGGTCCGGCGAGTGCGACGTCACCGCCGCGGCCGCATCCGCTACGGCCCGAAGTCCGGGTCCTGCACCGGCCCCGCCGAGGAACGTCGAATTTCAATTACGCCGCGGGCGCCCCTGTTTTGTCGTGCCCGCTGAGAATGGAGTAGTTATGAAGAAGATCAAGGCGCTTGTCAAGAAGTTCAAGAAGGACGAGGACCTCGCCAACCACGCGTGGGTGCTGCACGTGATCTAACACACCGCCGTCGGCGGAGGAGACGGCCATGCCGCCTCCTCCGCCGACGCTGCACAGTGCCCCTTTGCTGCCGGGTCCGCGGCGGCCACGACCGTGCCGGATTCCGCCGCAGGCCGGAACGCGGCACGGAGCGGCAGCCCTGCCCATTCCCTGCCCGGAGCTCTCCGCCCGCTGCGGGGAACACATGTCATTGCCATCCCAATGGAGGCGGGATTCTCGTGGAAGAAATGGCGCCGACAGCGGTGCACGACCATTCCGTCGTGTACGCCCCACGAATTCAGGACCTGCTGTCCAGGGAAGAGAAAGTCTTCCGGATCGACGCGACCACGGTTGGTGTCTCCGACTGCCACCTGATCGCCGAGATCGTCGCGGCGCGCCCTGTGCTGGCAACGGAGCGCTCGGTCTACAAGCCCGCCGCAGGAGCCGACATCCACCACGACAGCGCGACACAGACGATCCGCGCGCTGGGTCAGGACGTCATGGCGGGTATCCGGACTCCACCGCCCCCGGCGCGTGGACTGTCCGGTGCCTGGCCCTATGCGGCCACCTCCTACCTGCGCCAGTGGCTCTTCTCGTCCGACCCTCTGCCGCTCTCCCTGTTGTCCAAACGCGGCATCACGCGCTCCAACACCCTCTCCCGAATCGTCGACCGCGCCGTCACTGTCTGGCCGGGATCCGGCGCCGGGGGCAGGTCGACCGCGCTGGCCGAGCAGATCCGCGGCGCTTCCGGCACCCGGGACAGAAGGCAGGCCATCGCCATGTACCGGCGAGCGACGGCCACCCTCTGCGACGGCGTGGCCGCGCTGGCCGGCAACGCCCTGTGGCTCATGGGGCCGGCGCGGGAACAGGAGAAGGCCCCCGCCGACCTCACCGTGGTCCTATGGGAGACGCTGCGGCTCCTCCCGCCTGCCTGGATGCTCTTCCGCACGGGCGGCGGGAACGCCTACACCGCGCTGCACCCTGAGATCCGCCCCGAGGACAACATCGCGCTCCTCCCACTCCTGATGCACCGTCATCCTGATTACTGGGCCGACCCGTTGAACTTCCGGCCCGAGCGGTGGGCCGGGGTGACGGACCCGGAGAAGACGCCCGCGTTCATGCCGTTCGGATTCGACGGTGCCCGCTGCTGGGCCAAGCACCTGGTCGTCCCCCTGGCCGAACGCCTGCTGACCGTCGCCTTCGACAACCGCCTCACCATTCGCAGCCCACGGCAGGAGACACACATCCCCCTGCGCTCCCTGCTCTCCGTACGGTTCGACGCACAGACCCGGGCATGACCCGGCGCCGCGCCCTGACACCACGGGAAACACCATGGAATCGCCCACACTGGCCAACTGGGTCGGCGACATCAACAGCTTCACCGACCACCAGTGGCAGCGCAGGCCTGCGGTCTTCGCACCGGAGACACTCGCCTCCCCCTTCGACCTCCACGAATTGGACGCCGCCTTCGACGGAGGACTGCTGCGCACCCCCTACCTGGAGATGGTCCGCTCCGACAAGGTCGTCGTACCGCCCGGCGCCTACACCACCTCACGCGTGGTCAACGGCACAACGCACCACGGCTTCGCCGACCGCGCGAAAGTCGTCGCGCTCCTGCAGGCCGGGGCGACGCTGCTCCTGCGATGCGTCGACCAGTGGCACCGCCCCACGGGCGATCTGGTGGCACGGCTGTCCGAGGAGATCGACCGGCGCGTGGAGGCGTTCTTCTTCGTCACGCCCGCCGGCGGTCAGGGTCTCGCGGTGCACCGGGACGACGCCGACGTGTTCGCCCTCCAGGTGGCAGGACGTAAAACCTGGTACGTCCACGACGCTCCGGCCATGGCGGACTGGTCGTTGGGAGAACTCCCCGACGACGAACGCTCCCCCCAACTCCTGCACAGCGTCCTTGAGCCCGGCAACGTCCTCTACATCCCACGCGGCTTCGCCCACCGCGCGGTGGGCGAAGC
>NZ_JBSIBZ010000080.1:0-44278 GCF_058245575.1 Streptomyces sp. UF-297
CCCCCCCCCCCCCCCCCGCCCCCCCCCCCCCCCGGGCCCGCGCCTGATCTTGTGCGGCTCCGCCATGAGCGTCATGCATGAACTGCTGTCGGGGACGAAGCCGCTGCGGGGCCGGGCCGTGGTCGATCTGCGCCTGGGCCCGTTCGACTACCGGGACAGCCGCACTTTCTGGCAGATCAAGGATCCGCTGACCGCGTTGAAGGTGCACGCGGTCCTTGGGGGCGCTCCCGGCTACCGGCCGGTGGCCGCCCGCCCGCACCCGGACGACGGCTTCGACACCTGGCTCACCCGGACGCTGCTCGACCCGGGGCGGGCGGTGTACTCGCGTACCGAGACCGAGTACCTGCTGCGCGAGGACCCGAGAATCACACAGCACACGCTGTACTACGACATCCTCACCGCCATCGCGCAAGGCGCCACCACCCCCAGCAAGATCGGTGCCGCCCTGGAGCGCCCGCGCAATGCCGTCGCCCATCCGCTCGGAGTGCTGGAGTCCACCGGCTACATCCGGCGGGAACAGGACATCCTCCGCTCCAGGCACCCCGTCATCACGCTCGCCGACCCCGTTATCCGCTTCAACCAGCTCATCACCCTCCCGCAGGCCGCCGCCGTGGAGCAGGGTTTCGCTGAGCAGGTGTGGCAGCAGGCCGCTCCGACCTTCAACTCCAAGATCCTCGGCCCGCACTTCGAGGACCTGGCCCGCGACTTCACGCGTCGTTACGCCCACACCCTGTTGCCCGGCGGACTGCCCGGCCCGGTCGGTACCACCGAGGTCGCCGACCAGGCCACCCGGACGAAGCACGAGGTCGATGTCATTGCACTGGCTGCTGGTGAGCGCCCACAGGCTCCCCGTGCGAGGATCGCGCTGCTGGGCGAGGCCAAGGCGACGGCCGCCCGCCGTGGGACCGGTGACCTGGAGCGCCTTGAGCGTATCCGTGCCCTGCTCGAAGTCCAGGGCTATGACACCGGTGCCACCACCCTGGCCCTGTACTCCCTGCACGGCTTCCACCCGGACCTGGTCGACCTGGCAACCCGGCGCGACGACCTCCTCTTGGTCGATCTGTCTACTCTTTACGGCGGTTGATGCCAAGCGGACGAGGAACTTGGGCGAGGGCGCGGCGCAGCTGCGCTTCGAGGTCGGGCACTGGGATCCCCAACTCTGTCAGCCACCGAACGACTTGTCCGAGGCTCGAATTCAACTCTGCTGCGCGACACAGGAGGTCCTGCCACGTGAGCTCATCCCTTACGGACATGTAGGTCTCGTCGTATTTCGAGTCCACGAGGAGTTCGTGCGCGTCGGCTGCCGACAGTCCGGCTGGTAGGTCCGGACAGGAGACCGTGAGCCCGTAAGTCGCCATACGCTCGGGGGAGACAGCAGCTGCTCATCCAGATCGTCGGGGCGGTGAGGCGCTTTGAACGGCACATCGAAACCGTAGTCCTGGAATCTTCGGATCGCCGATCCCAGGCGATGGACGCCCGATTCCAGAAGCAATTCGTACGGCAATGGGCCTGTAGGTGCGAGGCACAGTGTGTTGTCGACCCACCGGCTGTCGAGCAGTGCGAGATCGTCGGTCGTAGCGTCATCGGGAAACGCGCACGAAGGGGAGAATCCGAGCTCGCGATCTCATGGAGCAGCTCCCGAACCGGTCCCGCCTCCGCATGCTCGCCACGTCCCAGCAACCAGCGGTAGAACAACCACCAGCCGATCGGTTGTGCCGCATCGGGCCGCAGGGCCGCACGCTTGACCAGCCGGTCATGCCCTGCTGCGAACACCTCGAAGGCCCGCCGATCCTCGTCCGCGTCGGGCACGGGACCGAGCTGGTCCGGTCCGACGCGGGCTCAACGGGACGCGGTCCGCGCCCTGCTGGCGCCGTACAAGAACGGCACGAGGGTCAGTAGCGCGGTCTCGGCCGGATACAGATCGAGTGGGCGCTCGGCGCTTGGCTCACCCAGCAACCATTCGACCCGGTCGATGAATCGCACGGCCGCGCCCGGATCCTGCCACGGATCTACGGCGAGTGCGTCCTGCGCGGCATCGCGTACGCCCGCCAACTCGGCGACTACGGAACACACATGTGCTCTGAGTGTCTGTGCGCTCCGATCGTCGTCGACGTGGTCCCACAGGGCCGATTGCTTCGCGGCTCGCACCCACCAGTCCTCAACACCGCTGGACGGCAACGCAGGTGGAGCCGCAGCGTCCACGTGCATGTGAACTGTCCCGGCCTGTACGACAGTGCGTTGAGTACCCCCGGAGATCAGGTTGCGTAGGTTGCCCGCGGCGTCCACGTCCTCCATGTCCTGAGCCTATGGGCGACGGCCCGCGGCGGGGGCGACTTCCCGAGGGCGCTGGCCGCGGGGGAGCCGGTCGGTCATCTGCCGCTTGGCCCCGCACACCGCCGTCCTCCCTGGCCCGTCCAGCGGCCTCACGCGCGGGTCCGCCCAACGTTTGGACAGGGCGGCGACCAGGTCGCGCCGGTTCAGGGCGCGGCGGAGCTGCTCCGGCACGCACACCACGTACGTGTCGCGGGCGACCGCACCCTGCGGCGGCTTGGCGCCCGAATGTGAGGTCCCACTCGCCGGGCTACATCATGGCCCAGTACGGTACGCGCCGAGTCGAGGGCGCCCGCAAGCCGACGGCCGGAACAGCTCAGCGCCTTGGTTTGGGGGCATCGCATGAGGTGCCCGACCGGCCGGCCACGGCGACGGGTGACGCCCTGCATCGTCCCAGGCCAGAACTGGAGGCGTCGTGGAGACGGCCGGGGCCGCCACCCCCCACAGGAGAGGCCCCGGCCGTCGTCTGAGGGAGACCCGTGGTGGAACTCCCATCCCCTTCAGCGCCGGGCGGCCCGAAAGCGTCACAGCGGGTGCGGGCCGGGGCACGGCCAGTGCTCTGGACGCGGGGCGCCGGCTGCCCGTAACGTGCTGGTCCGCGCCGGTCGGACACGCCCTGGTCGGGTTCGGTCCAAGCCCGCGCGGCCGGCGGCCGGTCAGCCGGGTTACGGTCGGCGGGACCAGCCGGGTTACCTGCGGTACTCGGGCCAAGCGGTACGCGGGCGGGGGTCCGCGGCGACAGACAGCGAAACGGCGGGGAAGAGAAGCGGCAGGGACCGGTCGGTGTGGGCGTGTGCGCTGCGCGCTCGGTGCGTCCCCTCGTCTTCCAGGTGTTCTCCGCTCATCCGCGTGCGACAGGATGGACCCGTGCGAGGGGACGACATTCAGCCGGACGACGACCGGCTGACAGTCGCCGTACAGGCGGCACAGGACGGCGACGAGACGGCGTTCCGTACCGTCTACCGGGCGGTGCATCCACGACTTCTCGGATATGTACGCACTTTGGTGGGCGAAGCGGACGCCGAGGATGTCGCCTCGGAGGCGTGGCTGCAGATCACCCGCGACCTCGCCCGCTTCAGCGGTGACGCCGACCGCTTCCGCGGCTGGGCCGCGCGAATAGCCCGCAACCGCGCCCTGGACCACCTACGCACCCGCGGCCGCCGCCCCGCCATCGGCGGCGACGAGAGCGTACTGGCCGACCGCCCCGGGGAGTCCGACACCGCGGGCGAGGCCATGGAGGCGCTGGGCACCGGCCGTACGCTCCGCCTCATCGCCCGCCTCCCGCAGGACCAGGCCGAGGCCGTCGTGCTGCGGGTGGTGGTCGGGCTGGACGCCAAGAGCGCCGCCGAGGTCCTGGGCAAGCGCCCCGGAGCCGTCCGCACCGCCGCGCACCGCGGGCTGCGACGGCTCGCCGAACTGCTGGGCGGGGACCGCGGCGACCCGGGCGGAAGCGAAGGGCGCGGCGGCGGGGGAGCGGGCGGCCGGACGATGGGCGGAGTGCCCTCACAGGGCCGCAGGCGCGGGGAGAGCGCGACGGAATCGTACGTACCAGGTGTGACGGAAACGGCCGCACGAACGCAGAAGGACATGTGATGGCCGACGACCGGTACGACTGGCTCGACAAGGACGCCGCGGAGCGGCTGCTGCGCGGTGAGCCGGTCGACGCCCCCGGCGCGGGCGAACTGGCCGGGCTGCTGGACGCGGCCGCGGCACAGGCGAGCACCCCTCAAGGCGGCGCGCTCCCCGGTGAAGAGGCGGCGCTGGCCGCCTTCCGGCAGGCGCGGGCGGCTGCCCCGGCGACGGAAGTGGGCGCGGTACGCGCCACCGTCGGCACGCGGTCTACGCGCGATGCCCGTGCACGCACCGGCTTCGCGCGGCCCTTCCGGCGCGGCTTCATGGTCGCGCTGGCGGGCTGCGCGCTGGGCGGGGTGGCGGTCGCGGCGGGTACGGGCGTGCTCCCCACGCCGTTCCGCGCCAGCAGCGCCGACCCCGAGCCCGCGCCCAGCATCTCCGCCGCCGTCTCCCCCGGCCCGCGCGAATCCCGGGGGCCGGGCGCCGCCACCGGGGGCGCCACACCGATACCCGACGTGACCCCGGGCGCCACCGGCTCGGCCGAGCCGGGCGAGGCGCACAGCACCGGCTCCGCCGTGAGCGGCGGCGCGGACGCGGGCGTCTCGGGCGGCGGGGCGAACGGCCGTGAGGGGGAAGAGAAGCGGCGGGGCGGCGCCGGGACGGACGACGGTGAGCGGGAGCGCGGCAACGGCTCCTCCCGTGATGACGACGAGGACAAAGACGAAAAGAAGGACGACTCGGGCGACCGGCGACACGTCGTCCACATGCTGTGCCGCGACTACGAGTCCGGCCGGCGGCCCGCCATGGACCGGGAGACCCTGCGCCGCCTGGAGCGCGCCGCCGGGGGCCGCGAACGGGTGCACGCCTTCTGCCGCCAGTACCTCGCCCGGGGCGGCGGAAACGCTTCGGCGGGTGGCGGGAATTACCAGGGCGGCGGGGCCGGTGACGGCGGTGACCGCGACGGGCCGGACGGCGGGCGCGGCGGGAAAGGCGGCGGCAACGGCCATGGTCACGGCGGTGGCAACGGCCACGGTGGCGGGCGCGGTGACGGTGACGACGACGGCCGCCGAGGGCACCGTCATTCACCGGGTGTGACGTTTTTTGAGCCACTGACGCAGTAGGTAGTGAAGCCGACTGGTCATCGGCTGCGCCAGAGCCGGGGTTCCCCCCGTACCAACGGCTCAGCGCATTTGGCGCGGGCGGGGCACGTTCCCCCGGCCCCGCTCGCGCCCCTTTTTGCGCCTGAGCCGGCGCCGCTCTCGCGGGCCCAATGGCTCGCCGTTGGGGCTGCTCAATGGATGGTTGCGGTCGGCTTCACCGGTAGATGACTACCGAGTCTCCGTTTCGTACGTGGTCGAACAAGGCGGCGATCTTGGCGTGGTCGCGGACGTTCACGCAGCCGTGGGAGGCGCCGTTGTAGCCGCGGGCGGCGAAGTCGGCGGAGTAGTGCACCGCCTGGCCGCCGCTGAAGAACATCGCGTACGGCATGGGCGTGTCATACAGCGTCGAGACGTGGTGGCGGCTCTTGAAGTAGACGGTGAAGCTGCCCTCGCGGGTCGGGGAGTACTGCGAGCCGAAGCGGACGTCCATCGCCGCGAGGACCTTGCCGTCGATCATCCAGGCCAGGGTGTCGCTCTTCTTGCTGACGCACAGCACCCGCCCGGTCAGACAGCGCGGATCGGGCGCGGCGATCGGCCGGCTGGTGGGCGGGTGGAGCTCGTCGTGCGTGGGCGGGGTGGTGCGGGAGGCGAGCGCGCTCCACACCGCGCGCTCGACCGTACGGCCGCCGCTGCCCGGCAGGTGCTGCCGCGCGCGGAACGCCGCGACCGCCTCGGCGGTGACCGAGCCGTAATAGCCGGTGGGGGAGCGGTCGAAGAGGTCCAACTGCCGCAACCGGGCCTGGAGTTCACGTACCTGGTCGCCCTGCGCGCCACTGCGGAGGACGACCGGGCCGGGCCGGGGCTTCGCCGCCGGGGACGGATCGCGCGCCGGGGGCGGGGGAGTGGGGCTGGGGTCGGGCGCGGCCGCCGCGCCGTCGTCACGCTCCGCCGCCACCGGGTCCGGCGTGGCCGCCAGCGCCTGGCACCCCGAGGCCAGCGCCAGCACGGCCGCCACCGCGGCCAGGCCCCTGGCCCCGCGGCCCCTCGCCCCGGATATCCCGATACCGCTCATGCGCCACCCCCGTGGTGCTGTCACTCACCCCTACCGCCATGATTCCCACGGCTGCGGGCAGGTGAACCCGCAGGCATGCCAGGAGGGCGGGTGCGAGGGCGTACGCCCCGTGGGAGCCGAGTCGCTCGCGGGCACGGGCGAGGCGGCCGGTGGAGACTGCTGTGAGCAAGGTCCCAGCGTGCGGCCCTCCACGGCTCGCACGGCCGCCGCTACAGTCCGTCGCGAAGGCAGAGTTCGATGGTCCACCTGTTGGTTCCACCCCCAAGTAATACAGCTGGAGGCATGTACCCATGGCGCGCGAGTCAGAGTCCGGACTGCCCATCGAGCCCGTGTACGGGCCGGACGCGCTCGCCGAGTGGGACCCGGCCGAGAGGCTGGGCGAGCCCGGCTCGTACCCCTTCACCCGCGGTGTGTACCCCTCGATGTACACGGGCCGCCCCTGGACGATGCGCCAGTACGCCGGCTTCGGCACCGCCACCGAGTCCAACGCCCGCTACAAGCAGCTGATCGCCAACGGCACGATGGGCCTGTCGGTCGCCTTCGACCTGCCGACCCAGATGGGCCACGACTCCGACGCGCCGATCGCCAGCGGCGAGGTCGGCAAGGTCGGCGTGGCCATCGACTCCATCGAGGACATGCGGGTGCTGTTCGACGGCATCCCGCTGGACAAGGTCTCCACCTCGATGACCATCAACGCGCCCGGCGCGCTGCTCCTGCTGCTCTACCAACTCGTGGGCGAGGAGCAGGGGGTGGCGGCGGACAAGCTCACCGGCACCATCCAGAACGACGTCCTCAAGGAGTACATCGCGCGCGGGACGTACATCTTCCCGCCCAAGCCCTCGCTGCGGCTGATCGCGGACATCTTCAAGTACTGCAGGACCGAGATCCCCAAGTGGAACACCATCTCGATCTCCGGCTACCACATGGCCGAGGCGGGGGCCTCGCCCGCGCAGGAGATCGCCTTCACCCTCGCCGACGGCATCGAGTACGTCCGTACCGCCGTCGCCGCCGGGATGGACGTCGACGACTTCGCGCCGCGGCTGTCCTTCTTCTTCGTCTCGCGCACCACCATCCTCGAAGAGGTCGCCAAGTTCCGTGCCGCGCGCCGGATCTGGGCCCGGGTGATGAAGGAGGAGTTCGGCGCGAAGAACCCCAAGTCGCTGATGCTGCGCTTCCACACCCAGACCGCCGGAGTGCAGCTGACGGCCCAGCAGCCCGAGGTCAACCTCGTACGGGTCGCCGTGCAGGGCCTGGCCGCGGTGCTCGGCGGCACCCAGTCCCTGCACACCAACTCCTTCGACGAGGCGATCGCCCTTCCCACCGACAAGTCGGCCCGCCTCGCGCTGCGTACCCAGCAGGTGCTGGCGTACGAGACCGATGTGACCGCCACCGTCGACCCCTTCGCCGGCTCCTACGTCATCGAGTCGATGACCGACGAGGTCGAGGCCTCGGCCCTTGAACTCATGCGCAAGGTCGAGGACTTGGGCGGCGCGGTGGCCGCCATCGAGAACGGCTTCCAGAAGAACGAGATCGAGCGCAACGCGTACCGCATCGCGCAGGAGACCGACTCCGGCGAGCGGGTGGTGGTCGGCGTCAACCGCTTCCAGCTGGAGGAGGAAGAGCCCTACGAGCCGCTGCGGGTGGACCCGGCGATCGAGGCCCAGCAGGCCCAGCGGCTGGCCAGGCTGCGCGCCGAGCGCGACCAGGCGGCCGTCGACGCGGCCCTGGCCGACCTGAAGAAGGCCGCCGAGGGCACCGACAACGTCCTCTACCCGATGCGCGAGGCGCTCAAGGCACGCGCGACGGTGGGCGAGGTGTGCAACGCGCTGCGGGACGTGTGGGGGACCTACATCCCCACCGACGCGTTCTGAGCGGCCCGTTGACCGGCGCGGGCGGCCGGGACGCGGGCTACGGCTTCTTCGTCGCGGGGTCATGGGAGCCGCGCGGCCTGGTGCCCCTGCTGGCGGACTGCTTCCGCGTGCGGCCCCAGGAGGTCTCCGTCGCGCTCGACGAGAGCGCGGCGGGGGCGGAGACCCGCAACTGGGCAGCGCTCGTCTTCTGCGACGCACAGCCGGTGACGGGCGATGTCTCCTGGGCCTTGGACCTGTACGCGCACGGCGGCGCCGAACTCCCCGACAGCCGCACGCTGGCGCTGCGCCTGGCCGCGGGCACCGGCCGGGTGGTGCTGTACTCGGCGCCGCTGGTCCGCCCGTGCGCGTACTGGATGGCCACGCCGGGCGGGCGGGTGGGGCGGGCCGTGCTGGAGGAGTCGGACGACGGCCTGCTCGGCGCCTACCGTCTGGCCGCCGTCGAGCTGATGACCCCTCAATTACCGTTGGCTGACGTCTCGTTCGTCTACGCGATGATCGGGGACGAGGTCGACTGCCACCCCCTGGCGCAGGCGCTGCGCGCCATTGCCGACGCCCTGCGGGAGTGCTGCCCCGAAGGGTTCCTCGAACTGCGGGGGTCGCTCGCGGCGGGGACGGCGGACCGCCACAGCGACATCGATCTGTGCTGGACGGTGCCCGGTGAGCGCTTCGCGGCGGCCGTCGCGGGGGCCGCGCCGTGCCTGGAGCGGGCGCATCCGCTGCTGACCGCGCGCAGCGATCCCGCCTTCCACGCCGCTGCTGGGCGCCGTCTGCTCACCTACTTCTTCCGCGACCTGCCGCTGTTCTGGCGCCTCGACCTGGACGTACGGGCCGGCTCGCCGCCCCCGGGGCCCGCACCGGCCGGCGGGGACTGGCCGCCGGCCGTCAGCGCGCTGGCCAACGCGGTGGGCGCGGCGAAGGCGCTGCGCCGGGGGCGGCCGGCCGAGACGGTCCGCGGCCTGCTGGACCGCGGCTTCGCGCGCATCGGCGCACCCGAGCGGGCCACCGGCCACTGGGCCCGCGACATCCAGCGCCTGGCCGCGGCGGCGGAGCGCGTCGGCGCCGGTGCACAAGACGCCGGTGCAGAAGCGGGTGCGGGTGCCGGTGCAGGTGCCGGTGCGGACCCCGCCGTACGGGCCCTGGCCGACCGGGTGCGGCTGCTGGCGGCGACCACGGGGCTGCCCTGAGTCAGACTGGTGTCATGTCTTCACCCCGCCGTGCGTGCCCCATCTGCACCCGAGAGATCGCCGTCGTCGGCGGCCGCTTCGCCCGCCACGACCCGCCCGGGCGCCGTACCGGCCTGGAACTGATCTCCTGCCCGGGGTCCCGCAGGATCGCGCCGATGATGGCACCGGCGGAGAAGCTCTTCGACCCCGAGGAGCCGCCTTTCCCGGGGCAGCAGCCGCTGTTCTGAGTCGTTCCGAGGCGCCGGGCTAGGGCGCCAGCACGTCCAGTTCGGCCATCGCGCCCGCGGTGATCTCGCGGGTCAGCGACTCGGCCCGCCGCGCGTCCCCGACGCGTACCGCCTCCGCCACCTGCACATGCAGGGTGACCGCCGCCGGGTCCGGGTCGGTGAACATCACATGGTGGTGGGTGCGCCCGGTCAGCACGGCTGCCACCACATCCCCCAGCCGCGCGAACATCTCGTTGCCGGACGCGGTGAGCACCACCCGGTGGAAGGCCATGTCGTGCACGAGGTACGCGTCCAGCTGCTGGCCGCGCGAGGTGGCGACCATGCCCATGGCGTGCTCGGTCAGCTCGGCGCACTGGGCGGGGGTGGCGTGCCGGGCGGCCAGGCCCGCCGCGACCGGTTCGATCGCACCGCGCAGCACGGTCAGCGAGCGCAGCTGCCGGGGGCGGTCGGCGCCCGCCAGGCGCCAGCGGATGACCCGCGGGTCGTAGACGTTCCACTCCTGGGTGGGGCGTACGGTCACGCCGACCCGGCGCCGTGACTCCACCAGGTGCATGGACTCCAGGACCCGTATCGCCTCCCGGATGACCGTGCGCGAGACCGCGAAGCCGCGCTCCAGCTCGTCGGTGCGCAGGACCGTGCCGGGCGGGTACTCGCCCGCGGTGATCGCGAGCCCGAGCGACTCCAGCACGCGCGCGTGCAGCCCCTGCGCCTGCTCCTGGTTTTCCATGGCCTCAGCCTACGTTCCGGGGCCGCGCGGGGGATCAAGCCAATTAAGTATGACGTTTGGGTCACAGTGTCTTGAATACGTCGTACCCAATGGGTTTCAGTGGGGACCGTACCGAGGTCGATGAGGACAGCGAGGTAATCGGGATGAGCGCTCCCCACGTGATCGTCGTGATGGGCGTGGCCGGCACCGGCAAGACGACGATCGGGCCGCTGGTGGCCGCCGCACTGGGCGTCCCGTACGCGGAGGGCGACGACTTCCACCCCCCGGCCAACATCGCCAAGATGTCGGCCGGCACCCCGCTGGACGACGGCGACCGCGCCCCGTGGCTGGACGCCATCGGGGCCTGGGCGCACGGCCGGGCCGGGCAGGGCGGAGTGGTCTCCAGCTCCGCGCTCAAGCGCGCCTACCGCGACCGGCTGCGCGCCGCCGCGCCCGGTCTGGTCTTCCTGCACCTCACCGGCGACCGCGAGCTGATCGAGTCCCGGATGCGCGAGCGCCGGGGCCACTTCATGCCGACCGCGCTCCTGGACTCCCAGTTCGCCACGCTCCAGCCGCTGGGCGCGGACGAGGCGGGCGTGGAGGTGGACGTGGCCGGTACGCCGCAGGAGATCGCCGACCGGGCCGTCGCGGCGCTGCGCGAGCGCGCCGGGGGCTGACGAAGGCCCGGCCCCACGGGCAACGACAGCCCAGCAATAACAGCAAGGCAATCGCAAGGGATTCACCGTGACACATCTCAGCGTCGAGATGCTGGCAGCGGACGCGGCCGAGCCGATCACCTCGGCCGGTCACGCCCAGCTCGGTATCGCCGTCCTCGCCGGCATCGCCGCCATCGTCCTGCTCATCACCAAGTTCAAGCTGCACGCGTTCCTGTCGCTGATCGTCGGGTCGCTGGTGCTGGGCGCGGTGGCCGGCGCACCACTGGACAAGGCCATCGCCAGCTTCTCCTCCGGCCTGGGCTCCACGGTCGCGGGCACCGGCGTACTGATCGCGCTCGGTGCCGTCCTCGGCAAGTTGCTCGCCGACTCCGGCGGCGCCGACCAGATCGTCGACACGATCCTGGCCAGGGCGAGCGGGAAGGCGATGCCCTGGGCGATGGTGCTGATCGCGGGCGTCATCGGCCTGCCGATCTTCTTCGAGGTCGGCATCGTCCTGCTGATCCCGGTCGTCCTGCTGGTCGCCAAGCGCGGCAACTTCTCCCTGATGCGCATCGGCATCCCGGCCCTGGCGGGCCTGTCCGTCATGCACGGGCTGATCCCGCCGCACCCCGGCCCGCTGGCCGCCATCGACGCGGTCGGCGCCAACCTCGGCGTCACGCTCGCCCTCGGCGTCGTCGTGGCCATCCCCACCGCGATCGTCGCGGGGCCGCTCTTCTCCCGCTACGCGGCCCGCTGGGTGGACATCCACCCGCCCGAGAACCTGATCCCCCAGCGCGCCTCGGACGACCTGGAGCGCCGCCCCGGCTTCGGTGTCACCGTCGCCACGGTCCTGCTGCCCGTCGTCATGATGCTCGCCAAGGCCCTGGTCGACATCGTGGTGGACGACCCCACGCACACCCTCCAGCGCGTCTTCGACGTCATCGGCTCACCGCTGATCGCGCTGCTGACGGCCGTACTCGTCGCGATGTTCACCCTCGGCCGGGCCGCGGGCTTCACCAAGGGCCGTACCGCCGCCACCGTGGAGAAGTCGCTGGGCCCGATCGCGGGCGTGCTGCTGATCGTCGGCGCGGGCGGCGGCTTCAAGCAGACGCTGGTGGACGCGGGCGTCGGCCGGATGATCCTGGAGATCTCCCAGGACTGGAACATCTCCACCCTCCTGCTCGCCTGGCTGATCGCCGTGGCCATCCGCCTGGCCACCGGCTCGGCGACCGTCGCCACCATCTCCGCCGCGGGCCTGGTCGCCCCGCTCGCCGCCGACATGAGCACCACCCACGGCGCCCTCCTGGTCCTTGCCATCGGCTGCGGCTCGCTCTTCTTCAGCCATGTCAACGACGCGGGCTTTTGGATGGTGAAGGAGTACTTCGGCATGAGCGTGGGCCAGACCCTCAAGACCTGGTCCATCATGGAGACGCTGATCTCCGTCGTCGGCATCACCTGCGTCCTCCTGCTGTCCCTGGTGCTCTAGGGCCTCAACGCGCGGGCCGCCACACGTACTTCACATCCGGCTCCCGCTCCTCGTTGCCCTGCCCGTCCGTGCGCAGCGCTTCCACGAAACCATGCCGTTCGTAGAAGCGCTGCGCCGCCGTGTTGACCTGAAACGTCCACAACTCCAGCCCCGCCGGACTGCGTTCCTTGGCCAGTGCCACGAACCGGTCCCCGAGGCCCCGCCCGCGCCGCCCCGGCTCCAGATACAGCTGACCGACCACGGCCCCGTCGAGCACCATCATTCCGGCCACAGCGTCCCCGTCGACCGCCACATACGTCTCCTGCCCGGGCACCACCACCGCCCGGAAGTACTCCCGCACCTCGTCGTCACTGTGTGCCCGCCGTACGGTCGGCAGGGCGGCGTCGTACGACCGCAGCCATACGTCGGCAACGGCGGCGGCATCGGCGGCGGTCGCGCGCCGGATGGTGATCTGCTCGGTGTCCATGGGGCGAACGATGCCGGTCGGCCGCGGGTTCCGCACGTCATTTCGGCTCGGGGAAGTAGCGGCGCAGTTCGGGGGTGAGGCTGGTGGGGGATGGGGAGGCGAGGGCGAGGTGGCCGTCGGGGCGGATGAGGAAGAGGGCGGTGCCGTAGGTGTCGAGGGCGTGGCCTGTGGGGTCGAGGAGGTCGGGGGTGGGGCCGCCTATGCGGTAGGTGCGCAGGGCGGTGTCGGGGAGGGCGGCGAGGTCGGTGGGGAGAGGGGGGAGGGTGAGGGTGGGGTCGGTGATCAGGAGGGTGAAGTGGGGGCCGCGGAAGGCGTCGGAGAGGGGGAAGGGGGCGCCGGAGGGGGTGGTGCAGGGGGAGTTGGGGGCGCGGTCGCCTGCGCGCAGGGCGGTGTCGGGCAGGTCCCAGCGGCGTTCGAGGGTGAGGGGGCTGTGGCGGTAGCCGAGGGTGAGCTGGTGCAGGTCGCGGCCGCGGCGCAGTGAGCCGGTGCGGTGCAGGCGGGTGCTGGTGTTGAGGATGTCGGCGGCGACGGGGCGGCGTTCGGCGTCGTAGGTCTCCAGGAGGGAGTCGGGGGCGCCGTACCGCAGGACCTGGCCGAGCTTCCAGCCGAGGTTGTAGGCGTCCTGGACGCTGGTGTTCAGGCCCTGGCCGCCCGCGGGGGAGTGGATGTGCGCCGCGTCGCCCGCCAGGAAGACGCGGCCGGAGCGGAAGCGGTCGACCACGCCGGCGCGGGGGCGGAAGACCGAGGTCCAGACGACCTCGTGGATCTGATCGAGCGTCAGGTGGGTGTGGGTGGCGATGAGTTTGCGTACGGCGTCGGGCGAGGCGTCCTGCGGGGTGTCGGCGAAGGCGGCGAAGCACTGGAAGAGGTCGGTGCGGGCCAGGGGGAGGAGGGTGACGAAGCCCCGGGTGCCGATGGGGAAGCGGTGCCAGTGGTCGCGGTCCAGGCCCTCGATGCGCAGATCGGCCACCAGGCCCTCGCCGGCCGGCAGGTCCGGGCCGCTCATGCTGACGCCGAGGGCCTTGCGTACGCGGCTGCGGCCGCCGTCGGTGCCGACCAGGTAGGCGGCGCGCAGGGTGCGTGCGCCCGCGCCGGGGTCGGAGGGGGAGACCACGCGGGCCGTGACGCCGTCGGGATCCTGGGTGAAGGAGTCCAGCGCGGTGTCGAACGCGACCCGGCCGCCGAGCTCCAACAGGCGCGCGTACAGGGCCTCCTGGTTGCGCCACTGCGGGACCATGAGGGCGTTGGCGTGGGGGGTGCCGGGGGTCGGCTCGACGCGCTCGACCATCTCGAAGACGTCGGTCTTGCGGCCGTCCTCCCAGATGGCCATCGGGGGGTAGGCGCCGCCGACGGCGTGGATGGCGTCGAGTATCCCGAGGTCGTCGTAGACCTCCTGGGTGCGGGGCTGCAGGCCGGTGCCGCGGCCGCCGGGGGAGAGGTGTTCCTGGCGTTCGACGATCAGGGCGCGTACGCCGCGCCGGGCCAGGTCGACACCGAGGGCCAGGCCGCTGGGGCCCGCTCCGACGATCAGTACGTCCACGTCCGTGTCCGTGGTGGCGTCCATGCTCCAGGTCTCCTTAACGTTGTTAAAGGCCATGGCCGCGAGGATGCGCTTAACGGTGTTAAATTGTCAACATGGCGACGAGACTCGACCGCAAGCACGTGGCGGAGACCGCCCTGCGACTGCTGAACGAGGTGGGCCTGGAAGGGCTCAGCCTCCGCCGTATCGCCAAGGAGCTGAACGTCCAGGCCCCCGCGCTGTACTGGCACTTCAAGAACAAGCAGGAGCTGCTGGACGAGATGGCCACCGAGATGTTCCGGCGGATCACCGCCGGGGCGGTGGGGCGGGACGGGAAGGCCGACCTGTCCGGCAGCTGGCAGGACGTCCTGGCCGACACCTGCCGCGGGCTGCGGCGCGAGCTGCTCGGCTACCGCGACGGCGGCAAGGTCTTCAGCGGTACGCGGATGGCCGACGACGGCTACGCCGCGCCCCTGAACGCGTTCCTGGGCAAGCTCACCGAGGCGGGCTTCTCCCTGGGCGACGCGGCACGGGCGTGGTGGACCGCGTACAACTACACCATCGGCCTGGTGATCGAGGAGCAGTCCGTCTACCCGGAGCCCGGCGACCCGGGCGAGCGGGACCCCGAGGAGCGCGACCCGGCCTACGACCTGACCGACCGCGAGCGACGGCTGGGTGAGGCCTACCCGCTGGCGGCGCGGGCGGGCCGGGAGCTCTTCGGCGACCTGGACCGCAGCTTCGAGGCGGGCCTGCGGATCGTGGTGGCGGGCATCGAGGCTACGGTCCCGCGCTCCTGAAGGGCGCGGGACCGTGCCGATCCGCGGCTCCGCCGCGTGGGTGCGCCACGCCCCCGGCGCAGCGCCTGGGGCCACTCGTCAAAGCCCCGCCTGCCTGGCGGGCGAACGACGGGGCTTTGGCGACAGGCCCTAGCGCCGGGGGTCGATCGCCCGTTTCAGCGCCGGCGTCAGCGGGCGTTCCACCCAGCGGTGCAGGGCCCAGGCCAGGGTCAGCATCAGGGCGACGGTGAGGGCGAAGGTCGCGTACGACGGCAGGGCGAGGTCGCGGTGCAGGACCTTGATGACCACCCAGCCCAGGTGCTCGTGGACCAGGTAGAAGGGGTACGTCAGCGCGCCGGCCACGGTCAGCCAGCGCCAGTCGGCCCAGTGGAGCCGGCCCAGGGCGACGGCCGCGACCAGCACATAGCCCAGGGTCAGCACCGCGATGATGCCGAACGGTGAGCGGTAGGAGAAGGCGTTCGCGGACGGCGGGTGCCACAGCTGGCTGACGACGTAGTGCTGGCCGATCAGCCAGCTCACGCCGACGATCGCCCAGCCGGTGGCATCGCGCGGCCCGTAGCGGTGGATCAGGTAGAAGCCGATGCCGCCGATGAAGAACGGGGCGTACTGCGGCATCAGGACCGTGTCCAGCAGCGGGCTGTGCGCGGCCTGGGCGACGGCCGCCGCCAGGGTCCAGCCCGCGCAGAAGAGCACGACCCGGCGGCGGGTGGCGCCCGGCAGGACGACGCACAGCGCGAACAGGGCGTAGAAGCGCAGCTCGGCCCAGAGCGTCCAGCACACCCCCAACACCCGCTTCACGCCGAGCGGTTGCTGGAGCATGGTGAGGTTGGTGAGCACCTCACTGGGGGACAGGGCCTTGAAGGCGACCCAGGGCAGCGCGAAGGCCGCGGTGACGATGAGGATCGCGGCCCAGTAGGCGGGGTAGAGGCGCGCGGCGCGGGAGGCGATGAAGGAGCGCAGGGTGCGCCCCCAGCCGCTCATGCAGATGACGAAGCCGCTGATGACGAAGAAGATCTGCACGCCCAGGCAGCCGTAGGCGAACAGGCTGGAGGCGGTGGGGAACTGGACGGCGGGCGAGCTGCCCCAGGCGGTGGTGACCTCGCCGCCGCGGCCCCCGTAGTGGTACGCGGCGACCATCAGCGCGGCGAGCAGCCGCAGCCCGTCCAGGGCGCGCAGCCGGGGCCGGACGCCCGCGAGCCGGGCGGCCGGCCCCGGTTTCCTGCCGGGGGCGGCCTCCTGGAGCGGGAGGGAGGCGGGCGGCGCGCTCATCCGAACACGGCCCTGCGCTTGAGCCGCCGCTGTACGGCGCGGGCGCGCCGCGCCACCTTGCGTACGGTCGCGTTGCGCGGGATGAAGGACAGCTGGGAGGGCAGCGCGCCCGGCAGCGCCAGGGCCGTCAGGCGGCGCCGCTTGAAGTAGCGCCAGGTGTCCGCACCGAGGCTGGCCGTCAGGAACTGCTCGGCCTGCGGGCGCAGTTGGGGATAAATCTGGTGCTGCATGGCATAGCCGACGGCGACCAGCAGGCCGGGGAGGTCCACCTCGGAGGGCGTCGCGCCCGCCGGTGGCGCGGCCCCGGCCGGTCCCTCCAGGTCCGGCACGAGCGCGTCCACGATCGTGACGGGGACGCGGTTGCTGTTCTGGTACGGGGTCAGGCGCTCCAGCAGCAGCTCGGTGCCGACCCGCGCGGTGGGCAGGCCGTAGAAGGCGGAGGCGGTCAGCAGCGCGGTGGAGAAGCAGCCGACGACCAGCGCGGGGCGCATCCGCTGGTAGACCACCTCGGCCAGCACCGGGGAGTCCAGGACGGTCAGCCTCACGCCGAGCCGCTCGGCCTCCCGCTCCAGCAGGCGCGACCAGCGGGCCGGCGCGGAGGGGTGCGGCTTGAAGACCACCTCGCGGTGGCCGCGCCGGACGGCGCCGCGCACCATGCGCACATGCAGGTCCTCCTCTTCCTCGGGCGTGAGGATGCCCAGCGCGGAGAGGTACTGGCCCAGCAGGAGCGCGCCGCCCTCGGGAAGGTCCAACAGGCCGCCGTCGTCGGCGAGTTCGGACAGCACCTTGGCGAAGGCGTCGGTGGGTACGGTCTCGGCGCCCACCCCGAACTCGGTGAGCAGCAGCGGGGTCAGCCCCGGCACCAGGTCCAGGTGGAGCAGCCGGCGTACCCGGGTGCCGATGAGCGGGTCGAGCTTGTTGCGGGTGGGCCCGTAGCTCATCAGCCCGTCCGCGTACACCTCCAGGGGCGCGCCGGGGAAGATCTGCGCCAGCGCGAGGGCCGGGTTGACCTGGATGGACTCCACCACCAGCTCGACATCGTCCTCGCCCAGCTCCCACAGCAGCCTCAAGTACCGTTCCCAGAGCGGGACATCGTCGCCGCGCGGCGACCAGCCGCCGGGGTGGAAGGGCCGGATCGTCTCGTTCCAGGACCGTACGTCGTCGAAGCGGGCGCGCAGCCGCTCGAAGCCCGCCATCGTGTCCAGGGCGGGGGTGGTCTCCGGTGTGGCGGCGTTGTTGCTGATCAGCAGCATCCGGCGGGCGGCCGGGGCGAAGCGCTCCGCGTCCAGGGCCGCGGCCAGGGTGGCCGCGCCGTAGAGCGTGGAGGCGACGAAGATCTGGGTACGGGGGCGGGCGGGCATCAGGCCGCCACCTCCGCCGGGACCGGGCGGCGCCGCAGCCGCCGCAGCCGGGACGCGCGCTGTGCATCCATCGAATCCAGGGCTTCCTTCAGTATGTCCTGCGGCATGCGCTTCATCGCGGCGGCGCTCATCGTCCGCAATTTACGGGCGACTTGTGGTTCAAAGCGTTCGATCGAGCCGAGATGGTGGGAAATGATGGCGCAATAGGTACGGACGGCCTTGGGCAGCAGCCGGTCCGCCTCCCTGTCCTTTGCCGTCTCGTCGATCACCTGGTCGAAGGCGCGAATGAAATCGAGCTGGCGCACATCTCCGATCTGGGTGAGCGAGGAGGCGACGCCCCGGCGGTAGAAGACGCCGAGCAGCCCGGCCACCGCCATCGACCCCGCCTCGCGGTGCAGCCGCCAGATCCAGGGCCGGTCCTCGGCGGTGCGCAGCCCGTGCCGGAAGTGCAGCAGCCCGTCGTCCAGCAGCCGGCGGTGGTAGATGCCCGCCCAGGCGAAGGCGTAGTCGACGGACGTGGAACGGTCGGCGGGCAGAATCAGCTCGCGCGGATCCAGGACGACGCCGCGCCTGCCGTACGGGACGCGGTGGACCGTACGGGCCCTTGCGGTGCACTGCACATGGTCGGTGCGCACGAAGTCGCAGCCCAACTCCTCGATGAAGGCCAGGAGTTGCTCGTAATAGCCGGGGGCCAGCCAGTCGTCGCCGTCCAGGAATGCGACGTACTGGCCGCGGGCCGCGTCCAGGCCGGTGTTGCGGGCGGTGGCCAGGCCCCCGTTCTGCTCGTGCCGCAGCAGCCGGGCGCCGGGCAGTTCGCGCTCGGCGCGCTCAAGGATCTGCGGTGTCTCGTCGCGCGAGCAGTCGTCGACGAGCAGGAACTCGAAGTCCTCCCGGGCGTTGGCCGCCAGGCTCGTGAGGGTGTCGGGCGCGTATGTCTGCACGTTGTAGAACGGCACGATGACGGAGAGCTTAACCACCCGCGAGACGTTAGGTGTCGCTCTGGCATTCGTCTTTACCTGCCACGGACATCGGGGTGAACGAAGAATGGCGAGATGGTTAACCGGGTTTTCCTGAAGGGCGGTTCGCCATTCGGCGATGCGCTGTTAACCCTTTGTTGCATCCCAGTTGGCCCGCCAAACGGAATGCCTTCCTAGCGTCTTCGACGTGCCATCACGTACCGCTTCCCCGCCGCGAGTTGCCGTGCTCGCCGACTCCGATACCCGATGGAAATGGGGCGCTTTGACAGCGTACCGTATTCAAACGGGCATGCAATCGGACGTGCAATCGGACGTCCGGCTGGACGGATATCTGCTCCGCGGCCGGGCGACCCCCACGGTCCGCCAGCTCGACGAGGTCGGCGCCCGTGCGGACTCGCTGCGCGAAATCCGCGGCACGGATTTCCTGCGGACCATCGACCGCTCCCGCTACGACGTGGTCGTGCTCGCCTGCGTCGGCGGCGCGGTCCAGGCCATGCTGCACGGGCTGGCCCGCGCCTGGCAAGGCGCGGCCCGCCGCCCCGTCGTCGTCACCGGATACGTCGGCGTCGTCTACGAGAAGCTTGCCGACGGCCTGCTGCTGCGGCACGGCGCGGACGTGGTGCTGGCCAACTCCCGGCACGACGCGGACCGTTTCCGCGCCGTGTACCAGGGGGTCGGCGCGGACGACCGCAGCGTGGTGGAGTGCGCGCTGCCCTTCCTCGGCGGCGAGCGGTACGCACCGGCCGCGGGCGAGCGCCCCTACACCGTGGTCTTCGCCGCTCAGCCCTCCGTGCCCGACAGCCGCAAGGACCGAACGTACCTGCTGCACCGGGCCGTTGAGCACGCACGACGCAACCCCGGGCGCGAGGTGCTCGTCAAGCTGCGCAGCAAGCCGGGCGAGCACACCACGCACATCGAGGAGCTGCCCTACCAGAAGCTCGCCGCCCGCATCCCCGGCGGTCTGCCCGCCAACTGCCGCCTGCTGTACGGGAACATGGGCGAGGTCCTGGACCGCACCGACCTGATGGTGACGCTCTCCTCGACCGCCGCGCTGGAGTCCCTGCACCGCGGCATCCCCACCGCCGTCCTCACCGACCTCGGCATCCGCGAGGCGCTGGGCAACCACCACTTCCTGGGCTCCGGCTGCCTGGCCTCCTGGGACGACCTGGACGCCGGGCACCGGCCCGAGCCCGACCCGGCGTGGCTGGCCCGCCAGGGCGTCGCCGCCGACGGCTCCTACGCAGGCGCCTTCGACGCCGCCCGCGCCCGGGTCGCCGAACTGTGCCGCTCCGCCCAACTCCCGCCGCTCGCCCCGTACTACACACCGCGCACCGCGCCCGGCTACCTCCCCGGCATCCTCGCCCGGCACGGCCTGGACCCCAAGGGCGATCCGATCCCCGGATACGGCGGGCAGGACGAGACGGCGGGCGGGCTGCGCAAGGTCGCCCGCGAGGCCGTGCGCGAGGCGGCGCGCGGCGCCTACCGGCACGGCGTGCAGCGCGTCGCCCCCGCCATCCGCCGCTGGGGGCAGCTGTGAGTGCCCGCGAGCGCCCGCCCGTGACGAACCCCCCACCGACCACGACCGCTCCCCGCGAAGGAGTCACCATGCCGCCGACCGACGGGCCCACCGTCGTGGCCGTCATCCCCGCCCGCGGCGGATCCAAGGGCGTGCCCGCCAAGAACCTCGCCGCCGTCGGGGGAGTGCCCCTGGTGGCCCGCGCGGTGCGCGAGTGCCGGGCCTCCCGCCTGGTCACCGACGTCGTGGTCTCCACCGACGACGCCGGGATCGCCGCCGCGGCCCGCGGCGCCGGAGCGGTGGTGGTACGCCGCCCCAAGGACATCGCGGGCGACACCGCCACCAGCGAGGCCGCCGTCCTGCACGCCATGGACGCCTACGAGCAGGAGTACGGCCACGGCGTGGACGCGGTGCTGCTGGTCCAGTGCACCAGCCCCTTCCTGGCCCGCGAGGACATCGAAGGGGTGGCCGCCGCGGTCGTGGAAGGCGGCGCCGACAGCGCGCTGACCGTCGCGCCCTTCCACGGCTTCGTGTGGCGCGACGCCGCCGACGACGCCGGGGTGGGCGCCGGGCCCGCCGAGCGCGCGGTGGCCGCCGCCGCGCACCGCGCCACCGCGACCGTCACCACCACCGAGGGCGGCTACGGCATCAACCACGACAAGTCCTTCCGCCCCCGCCGCCAGGACCGCCCCCAGGACCTCCTGGAGACCGGCGCCGCCTACGCCATGGACGCGGCCGGATTCCGCGCCGCGGGGCACCGCTTCTTCGGCCGTACCGAACTCGTCCGCACCGACCCCGCCCGCGTCCTGGAGGTCGACGACCCGCACGACCTGGCCCGCGCCCGCGCGCTGGCCCCCCTCCTGGACGGCCCGCGCCCCGGCGCCCTGCCCGCACGGCAGGACATCGACGCGGTCGTCCTGGACTTCGACGGCACCCAGACCGACGACCGGGTGCTGATCGACTCCGAAGGGCGGGAGATCGTCGCCGTGCACCGCGGCGACGGGCTCGGCATCGCCGCGCTGCGCCGCTCCGGCCTGAAGCTGCTGATCCTGTCCACCGAGCAGAACCCGGTCGTCGCCGCCCGCGCCCGCAAGCTGAAGCTGCCCGTCCTGCACGGCATCGACCGCAAGGACCTCGCCCTCAAGCAGTGGTGCGAGGAGTCGGGCACCGCGCCCGAGCGGGTGCTCTACGTCGGCAACGACGTCAACGACCTGCCCTGCTTCGACCTCGTCGGCTGGCCCGTCGCCGTGGCCGGCGCACACGACGTGGTACGCGGCGCCGCCCGCGCCGTCACCTCGGTCCCCGGCGGCTTCGGAGCCATCCGCGAGATCGCCGGCTGGCTCCTGGGCCCCTCCCTGTAACACCCCTGCACCGCGCAACCCCCGCACCACCACCGCGCACCCCCTGCACCACCCCCGCGCACCGAACCCACCACGAAGGAAATCTCCGCCATGACCAGCACCTCGCGCCTTCGCACCCTCGGCGAGCAGATCGTCGGCCCCGGCCGGCCCGTCTACGTCACCGGTGAGATCGGCATCAACCACAACGGCGACCTGGAGAACGCCTTCGCGCTCATCGACGCCGCCGCCGACGCCGGCTGTGACGCCGTGAAGTTCCAGAAGCGGACCCCGGAGATCTGCACCCCGCGCGACCAGTGGGACATCGAGCGCGACACCCCCTGGGGCCGGATGACCTACATCGACTACCGCCACCGCGTGGAGTTCGACGAGGACGGCTACCGCGCCATCGACGAGTACTGCAAGAAGCGCTCCATCGCCTGGTTCGCCTCCCCCTGGGACGTCGAGTCCGTGGGCTTCCTGGAGAAGTTCGAGGTCCCGGCGTACAAGGTCGCCTCCGCCTCCCTGACCGACGACGAGCTGCTGCGCGCCATGCGCGCCACCGGACGCACCGTCATCCTCTCCACCGGCATGTCGACGCCCAAGCAGATCCGGCACGCCGTGGAGGTCCTGGGCAGCGACAACATCCTTCTGTGCCACGCCACTTCGACCTACCCGGCCAAGGCCGAGGAGCTCAACCTGCGCATGATCCACACCCTGCAGGCCGAGTACCCCAACGTCCCCATCGGCTACAGCGGCCACGAGACCGGCCTGCAGACCACGCTCGCCGCCGTCGCGCTCGGCGCCTCCTTCGTCGAGCGGCACATCACTCTGGACCGCGCCATGTGGGGCTCGGACCAGGCCGCCTCCGTCGAGCCCGGCGGCCTGACCCGGCTCGTACGCGACATCCGCACCATCGAGGCCTCCCTCGGCGACGGCGTGAAGAAGGTCTACGAGAGCGAGCTGGGCCCGATGAAGAAGCTGCGCCGGGTGGCGGGCGTGGTGGCCGAGGCCGCCGCGGCGGACGCCGAGCGCGAGCCGGCCGCGGTCTGACGGCGGGGACGGGAGGGACGCAGACGGTGAGTTCACCAGACGGGGCCGACGGCCCGCCCCAGGAGGTGGCGGGTACTCCCGCCCGTCCCCTCCTGGGGGTTCCCCGGCAGCCCGGCGGGCGCGGCCCGGCCGCCGATACGCTCGCCTTCGTGGAGAGCCCGGTCCAGCTCCTGAACGTCCTGGAGTGGGCGCACGCCGGGCAGGCCGGCGCGCTGACCGTCGCCGTGCTCGCGCCGCACGACCCGATGACCCGCGGCCAGCTGCGCAGGATGGCCGAACTCGCCCGCGAGGAGGGCTGTACGGTCCGCTGGGAGGAAGCGCGCGGCGGCGCGAGCGCGCCGCTGCGCACCGTCGGCGGGCTCACCCCGCTGCTGCGCAGGGCCCGCCGCATCGTCATCGGCGACCCCTTCTCCCGCTACGTCCAGCTCCTGCTGACCCTCGCCCGCGCCCGTGACCTGGTAGTCGTCGACGACGGCACCGCCACCATGGAGTTCATCTCCCAACTGGCGCGCGGGGAAAGGCTGGTGCGCTGGCACCGGCACGGCGGCGGGCGCGGGCCGCGCGAGCTGCTCTTCGCGCCGTTCTCCGCCGCCGCCCGCCGCAGGCTCACCCCCGACCCGGACGACGCCCGGCGCGGCGTGAGCGTCTTCACCTCCATGCCGGTCCAGGCGCCGCCCGGAGTCGCCGTCCAGGCCAACGAGTTCGCCTGGACCCGTGCGCGCTTCGGCCCGCCGCGGCTGACCCGCGGCACCGACATCGTGGGCACGTCCCTGGTGGAGACCGGCGTCGTCGACGCCGACCACTACCTCCAGGCCGTACGGTCCCTGGCGGTCACGCACGGCGCCACCCGCTACTTCGCGCACCGCCGCGAGAGCGTGGCCAAGCTGCACCGCCTGGCGGCCGAGACCTCACTGGAGGTCGTACGCCCCGACCTGCCCCTCGAACTCATCGCGCGCCGGGGCCCCATCGGACGCACCATCCTCAGCTTTCCCTCCACCGTGGTCCACACCCTGCCGCTCGCGCTGACCGGCACCGGCGTCAAGGTCGCGGTCTGCGACATCGACCGGGCCTGGCTCACCAGCGACGCCTCACCGCGGGCCGAGGGGTTCCTGCACGGGGTGACCGGGACGGCGCGGGATGTGCACCGGCTCTCGTTCGCGGGGTGAACCGGCCCCTGTCCCAGGGGAGGGCCCGTATCCCGCGCGGGGCGTACCCGGCGCGTGGGCCGCTGAGGAGAACCTGAGTCAACTCTGGAGCCTAAACCCTTACCAATACCCCCATGATGAGCGACCCATGCGCCGGGCGGCCTAGATTTCCTTCCCCTATCGGACTGAACTTGCTGAACTTTTGTTGATCGAGGGGCAGTTGTCCCCTTGAGGCCCGTACCCTTCAACAGGTGAACCAACTGATGTCCTGCGAGCCCGAAGCCGAAGACGCCCCTGCCGGGGAAGCGCTCCCCGGCGCGCTGCCCGACGAGCTGCGCGCCGAACTCATCGGTTTCCGCCGCGACTTGCACATGCACCCCGAGCTCGGCAACCAGGAATTCCGCACCACCGGGGCCATCAAGGCCCGCCTGGAGAAGGCCGGCCTCGCGCCCCGCGTCCTCACCAGCGGAACGGGGCTCGTCTGTGACATCGGCCAGGAGGCGGGGGCGCGCCGCGCCGGCCGGCGCTCCGGCGGGCGGCGGGCGGCGGGCCGGCCCGTCCTCGCCCTGCGCGCGGACATCGACGCGCTGCCCATCCCGGACACCAAGACCGTCTCCTACCGCTCCACCGTCCCCGACCGCGCGCACGCCTGCGGCCACGACGTCCACACCACCGTCGTGCTCGGCGCGGGCCTGGTCCTGGCGGAGCTGGCCCGCGAGGGCGTGCTGCCGCAGCCGGTGCGGCTGGTCTTCCAGCCCGCCGAGGAGGTGCTGCCCGGCGGCGCCGCCGACGCGATCGAGTGCGGGGTGCTGGACGGCGTCGGCCGGATCCTGGCGGTGCACTGCGACCCGCGGGTCGAGGTCGGCCGGATCGGGCTGCGCACGGGACCGATCACCTCGGCCTGCGACCGGCTGGAGGTCGAACTGGACGGGCCCGGCGGCCACACGGCGCGGCCCCACCTGACCACCGACCTGGTCACGGCCGCCGCGCGGGTGGCCACCGACGTCCCGGCCGTGCTGGCCCGCCGGGTGGACGCCCGGGCGGGGCTCGCGGTGACCTGGGGGCGGCTGGAGGCGGGGCACACCTGCAACGTCATCCCGCAGCACGCCGAGCTGTCCGGCACCCTGCGCTGCCTGGACCTGGAGGCCTGGCGGGCGGCGCCGGACCTCGTGCACGCCGCGATCGACGAGGTGGCGGCGCTGTACGGCGCCAAGTCGCAGCTGAACTATGTGCGCGGGGTGCCGCCGGTGGTCAACGAGGCCGGCAGCGTCCAGCTCCTGCAGGACGCGATGACCGCGCGGCGCGGCCCGTTCTCCGTGGAGGACACCGAGCAGTCCCAGGGCGGCGAGGACTTCTCCTGGTACCTGGAGCACGTCCCCGGAGCCATGGCCCGCCTCGGCGTGCGCCCGGTGGGTGACACCACCCGCCGCGACCTCCACCAGGGCGACTTCGACGCCGACGAGGAAGCGATCCGCGTCGGCGTCGAACTCTTCACCGCCGCCGCCCTGCTCGACCGCTGATCCGGAGCGGGCCGGGCACCGTGCCCGGCCCGCACCCCACGTGGCTGCCCTGTACACCGAGCCAGGTGGGGGAGGACCGCCGGATCCCGCGACGGCGTCGAATCGGTAACGGCCACCCCGGCGAGGGTTTTGCGCCAGGTCTACGCGCGTTAATCTCCCGTCAAGCCAGCGCTCAGCCGGGGCGCGCGCAGCGCCAATGGGGGCGCTTCGAGCGAAGGGAAGGCCCCTTGCGTCGGGTCATCAGGATTGCCGCCGCGGCCACCGCCACCGCGGCCCTCGCGCTCACCGCCACCGGTTGCGGTCAGAGCTTTGCCGAGGCCAACCGCGCCAAGCACGCGGGCGTCGGCCTCGCCTTCGACATCGGTGGCCGCGACGACCACTCCTTCAACGAGGCGGCGGCCCGCGGCATCGAGCACGCCCAGAAGAAGCTGGGCGTCAACGCCAAGATGCTCACCGCCAAGAACGGTGAGACCGAGGCCGACCGCGAGCAGCGGCTGACCTCCTTCGCGGAGGCCGGGTACAACCCGGTCATCGGCGTCGGATTCGCCTACAGCCGCTCCATCGAGAACGTGGCCAAGGACTTCCCCGAGACCACGTTCGGGGTGGTCGACGCCGTGCCGCAGGGCAAGAACGTCGACGCGATGGTCTTCGCCGAGCACGAGGGCTCCTACCTGGCGGGCGTCGCCGCCGCGCTGAAGTCGAAGACCGGCAAGGTCGGCTTCATCGGCGGCGTGAACAACGCGCTGATCCAGAAGTTCCAGGCCGGCTTCGAGCAGGGCGTACGCGATACGAACCGCAAGGTGAAGGTCGTCTCGCAGTACCTCTACCCGAACAACGACAAGGGCTTCAACGACCCGGGAGCCGCCAAGGCCAAGGCCAACGGCATGCTCGACCGGGACATCGATGTGATCTACTCCGCGGCCGGGCAGTCGGGCGCCGGGGCCATCGAGGCGATCAGCAAGAAGAAGGGCGCCTGGGCCATCGGGGTCGACTCCGACCAGTACCTCCAGCCGGGCCTGGCGAAGTACAAGGACTGCATTCTCACCTCGGTCGTCAAGAACGTCGATGTGGCGGTCTACGACCTGGTCAAGAGCGTCAAGGACGGCAAGCCGCTGAGCGGTGTGCACGCCTACGACATGAAGAAGGACGGCGTCACACTCGCGACCTCGGGCGGCTTCATCAAGGACGTCCAGCCGCAGATCGACGCCGCCCGGAAGAAGATCGTCGAGGGCAGGGTGAAGGTCAAGGAGACCCCGTAACAGCCGGACGGCGCCTTCGGCACGTCCTTCAGCCCTTCTGCCCCCACCTCGCCATCTTCGTCCCCGAGGGGAGTGCGTCATCAACGCAGTAGCGACCGGCAGCCGCCCGGAGCAAGACACGGGTGTCCCTGCGGTAGAACTCCGCGGCATCACCAAAAGGTTCCCCGGCGTCGTGGCCAACCACGACATCCACCTGACCGTCCGCCGCGGCACCGTGCACGCGCTGTGCGGTGAGAACGGCGCGGGCAAGTCCACCCTGATGAAGATCCTTTATGGCATGCAGAAGCCGGACGAGGGCAGCATCGCGCTCGACGGCGAGCAGGTGAACCTGCACACGCCCGGCGACGCCATCGCCCGCGGCATCGGCATGGTCCACCAGCACTTCATGCTCGCCGACAACCTCAGCGTCCTGGAGAACACCGTTCTGGGCGCGGAGAAGCTGCACGGCATCGGTGGCCGGGCGCGCAAGAAGATCATGGAGATCTCGGACGCGTACGGGCTCGGCGTACGGCCCGAGGCGCTGGTGGAGGACCTGGGCGTCGCCGACCGGCAGCGCGTGGAGATCCTCAAGGTCCTCTACCGGGGCGCCCGTACGCTCATCCTCGACGAGCCGACCGCGGTGCTGGTGCCCCAGGAGGTCGACGCGCTCTTCGACAACCTGCGGGAGCTGAAGGCCGAGGGCCTGACCGTCATCTTCATCTCGCACAAGCTGGGCGAGGTGCTCTCGGTCGCCGACGACATCACCGTCATCCGGCGGGGCACCACGGTCGCCTCGGTGGAGCCCGCGAAGACCACGCCCAAGCAGCTCGCCGAGCTGATGGTGGGCAGCGAACTGCCCTCGCCCGAGACGCGTGAGTCCACGGTGACCGATGTGCCGATGCTGGGCGTGGAGGAACTGCGGCTGAGCGCCACGGACTCCGACGGCGTGGAGCGCACCGTACTGGACGGGATCTCCTTCACCATCCACAAGGGCGAGGTGCTCGGCGTCGCCGGCGTGGAGGGCAACGGGCAGGCGGAGCTGGTCGAAGCGATCATGGGCACGCGGGTACTGGACCGCGGCACCGTGACGCTGGACGGCCAGGACCTGACGCGCACCTCCACCCGCAAGCGGCGCGAGGGCGGCATCGGGTACGTACCCGAGGACCGCCACCGCCACGGCCTGCTGCTGGAGGCCCCGCTGTGGGAGAACCGCATCCTGGGGCATGTCACCGAGGCGCCCAACAGCAAGGGCGCGCTGCTGGATCTGGCCGGTGCGCGCAAGGACACCGAGCGGATCGTCGAGGAGTACGACGTCCGTACTCCCGGCATCGACGTCACCGCGGCGTCGCTGTCCGGCGGAAATCAGCAAAAGCTCATCGTGGGGCGGGAGATGAGCCATCGGCCCAAGCTGCTGATCGCCGCCCACCCCACCCGCGGTGTCGACGTCGGCGCCCAGGCGCAGATCTGGGAGCAGATCCGCCAGGCGCGGCGCGAGGGCCTGGCGGTGCTGCTGATCTCCGCCGATCTGGACGAGCTGATCGGGCTCTCCGACACCTTGCGGGTGATGTACCGCGGCCGGCTGGTCGCGGACGCCGATCCCGCCACGATCACCCCGGAGGAGTTGGGCTCCGCCATGACCGGTGCCGCCAGCGGCCACTTGAAGCACGAAGGAGGTGACCAGGAGTGAAGTTCACCAAGGACAAGGTGGTCCTCGCGATCGCCGCGCCCCTCCTGGCCATCGTGGCCGCGTTCGTCATCAGCTCGCTGGTCTTCCTGGCCTCCGGCGAGAACCCGTTCCGGGCGTTCGGGATCATGGCCGACTACGGCCGCTACAGCGACAGCCAGGTCTGGATCATCAACAAGTCGGTGCCGTACTACCTTTCGGCGCTGGCGGTGGCCATCGGCTTCCGGATGAACCTGTTCAACATCGGTGTGGACGGCCAGTACCGGCTCGCCGCCTTCGCCGCGGCGGCGGTCGGCGGCGCCATCGCGCTGCCGGGCGCGATCCAGATCATCCTGCTGATCGTCGTGGCGATGCTGGTCGGCGCGATCTGGGCGGGCATCGCGGGTCTGCTCAAGACGACCCGCGGGGTCAGCGAGGTCATCACCACCATCATGCTGAACGCCATCGCCGCCTCGGTGATCGGCTACTTCCTGCAGGACGGGCGCCTGGCCGTCAAGGACGGCAACCTGCTGCACACCAAGTTCCTGCCGGAGTCCAGCCACTTCTTCTCCTTCCCCACCCACCCCAAGCCCGTCTACGGCTTCGTGGTGGTGGCCGTACTGGCGGGCCTGGTCTACTGGTTCGTCCTCAACCGCACCCGCTTCGGCTTCGACCTGCGGGCGGTGGGCTCCTCGGAGTCGGCGGCCGAGGCCAGCGGCGTGAGCGTCAAGCGGATGGTCGTCATCAGCATGCTGCTGTCGGGCGCCGCGGCCGGACTGGTCGGCATGCCCACCCTGCTGGGCGAGTCCTTCAACTACGGCACCGACTTCCCCGCCGGCATCGGCTTCACCGGCATCGCCATCGCCCTGCTGGGCCGCAACCACCCCGTCGGCATGGCGCTGGGCGCGCTGCTGTGGGCCTTCCTGGACCGCACCGGCTCCCGGCTGGAGTTCGAGGGGTACGCGCAGGAGATCGTCGGCGTCATCCAGGGCGTCATCGTGCTGTGCGTGGTCATCGCGTACGAGATCGTGCGCCGGTACGGGCTCCGCGCCCAGCAGCGCAAGGTCGGCGCCGAGCTGGCCGCCCAGGCCCGTAACAACGACAAGGCGGAGGTGACCGCGTGAGCACGGACGTCAAGGCCACCGCCGCGGCCCCGGTGAAGGGCGGCCCGCGCCGCAAACTGTCCTATCCCGTCGTCCTGTTGATCATCGCGGGTGCGCTGCTCGCGGTCTCCGCGCTGCGGATGATCACCGGTACCGGCGACCTCACCTCGGCCGGGCAGTTCAGCGCCGCGCTCGCCGCCGCCACCTCGATCGGCCTGGCCGGTCTGGGCGGCCTGTGGGCCGAGCGCGCGGGCGTGGTCAACATCGGCCTCGAAGGCATGATGATGCTCGGGTCCTTCGCGGCCGGCTGGGTCGGCTGGCAGCACGGCCCGTGGGCCGCCGCGGCGGCCGGGATCGTCGGCGGCGCGCTGGGCGGACTCATCCACGCCGTCGCCACCGTCACCTTCGGTGTCGACCACATCGTCTCCGGTGTCGCCGTCAACATCCTCGCCCTGGGCGCCACCCAGTACCTCGCCACCCTGTGGTTCGGCGCCGAGGGCAGCGCGGCGATGAAGGCGGGCGGCAACGACAAGCAGTCGCCGCCGATGGCCGACATGCCCACCTTCACCATCCCCGGGCTGTCCGACTGGCTGGAGTCGGTGGAGAACCACCACTGGTTCCTTCTCTCCGACCTCGCCGGCATCCTCGGCGGCCTGGTCACAGGCGTCTCGTGGCTCACCGTCCTCGCGGTGCTGGTCTTCGTCGGCAGCTTCTTCCTGCTGTGGCGCTCGCCCTTCGGCCTGCGGCTGCGCTCCTGCGGTGAGGCCCCGGTCTCCGCCGAGACGCTGGGCGTCAACGTCTACACGTACAAGTACGCGGCCGTGCTGGTCTCCGGCGCGCTCGCCGGGCTCGGCGGCGCCTTCCTCTCCATCGGCGTGCACTTCTACCAGGACGGGCAGACCGGCGGCCGCGGCTATATCGGCCTGGCCACGATGATCTTCGGCAACTGGCGCCCGGGCGGCGTCGCGATGGGCGCGGGCCTGTTCGGCTTCATGGACGCCATGCAGCTGCGCAGCGGCGGACCGACCGTGCACGCCCTGCTGCTGGGCCTGGCCGCGCTGCTCGCGGTGCTCGCCCTGTTCCGGCTGCGCGCCGCCAAGCGCGCCCAGGCGGCGGTGGCCGCAGTGGTCGCCGTGCTGCTGGTGCTCTGGTACTTCCTCACCGACTCCGTGCCCCTGGAGCTCGTCGAGGCCAGCCCCTACATCGCCACGCTGCTGGTGCTGGCGCTGTTCGCCCAGCGGCTGCGGCCGCCCAAGGCCGTCGGCAAGCCGTACCGCCGGGGGCAGGGCACGTGAGCGAGCGCACGACCGACGAGGTCGACTGGGACGGCCTCAGGGCGCGGGCCCGGGACGCCATGTCCCGGGCCTACGCCCCGTACTCGGGCTATCCGGTGGGCGCCGCCGCGCTGGTGGACGACGGGCGCACGGTCACCGGCTGCAATGTCGAGAACGCCTCCTACGGGCTGGCGCTGTGTGCCGAATGCGGCCTGATCTCCGCCCTGTTCGCCAGCGGCGGCGGTCGGCTGACGGCCTTCACCTGCGTGGACGGCGAGGGCGATCTGCTGGTGCCGTGCGGGCGGTGCCGTCAGCTGCTGTACGAGCACGGCGGCCCCGGCCTACTGGTCGACACGGCGGCGGGAGTCCGCCCGCTGTCGGATCTGCTGCCGGACGCGTTCGGTCCCGAGCACCTGGCTCGCACCCATCGCGTCCCGTAAGGGGCGCGGGGAACTGCGCGACCAGCCACGTACTGGCCGCAGACGACCGATCACTGCAAGCGCGGTCGTGTCACCGCAGGCCGGTGGGGGCCGGCCGCGCGGTTCCCCGCGCCCCTCAAGACTGCGCAGTTCCCCGCGCCCCTTACGGGGCACCGGGAGGGGCCACGCCCGCGGCGACATCGATGCCCGGATCGTCCCGGAATTCCTCCGCGTACCGGCCGGCGTCGCTGCCCCGCAAGGAGGGGTCGTCCGATGCGGCGACCAGGGCCCGCAGGCCTTCGACCAGGCCGGTGCGCAGGTCGGGGGAGAGGCCGCTGACCAGGGTCTCGATCTCGCGGCGCCGGTGGGCCAGTACGCGCTCGACCAGGTCCGCGCCGCGCGGCGAAAGGCTCAGGACGACCTCCCGGCGGCTGTCGGGGTTGGCGCGCCGGTCCACCAGCCCGCCGGCCGCCAGCTTGCCCGTCATCCGCATCGCGGCCGACGGATTGACCCCCAGCACCCCGGCCAGGGTGGCGAGTTTGACCGGGCCGCAGCCCTCCAGCGCGACGAGGGTGCGCAGCTGCGCCAGCGTGAGGGAGTCGTCCACCTCCACCAGCGCGCGGGCCGACACGGCGATCACCAGCCGCGACGCCGCCATCACCGCCGCCGTCACTTCGTCCGGCTCTGCGAAGAAGCCGTCGGCCGTCACCAGATCCGCAGTCATCCGTCCCCCTGGCCCCCTCCGGCGCCTTCGTGGCCCCGCCCGGCGCGGGGCCTGCGCGGGCGGAGGCCTCGATCTTCCGGGTCTATGCGTGTAGAACTGAAGGGTCCGCCCGCCGCGTCGTTCCCGGGTCCAGGGACGGGTGGAGCGGCAGAGTGCCACGAAAGGAAGCCTGATGGACGTCATCAGCGTCATTCGCACCAAGCGCGACCGGGGCGAGCTGACCCCCGAGCAGATCGACTGGGTCATCGACGCGTACACCCGCGGCGAGGTCGCCCACGAGCAGATGTCGGCCCTGGCGATGGCCATCTTCCTCAACGGCATGAACCGCGCGGAGATCGCCCGCTGGACCGCGGCGATGATCGCCTCCGGCGAGCGCATGGACTTCTCCTCGCTGCCCCGCCCCACGGCGGACAAGCACTCCACCGGCGGCGTCGGCGACAAGATCACCCTGCCGCTGGCGCCCCTCGTCGCGGCCTGCGGCGCCGCCGTACCGCAGCTCTCGGGCCGGGGCCTGGGCCACACCGGCGGCACCCTGGACAAGCTGGAGTCCATCCCCGGCTGGCGCGCCCTGCTCTCCAACTCCGAGATGCTGGACGTGCTGCGCGACGTCGGCTCCGTCATCTGCGCGGCGGGCGACGGCCTGGCCCCCGCCGACAAGAAGCTGTACGCGCTGCGCGATGTCACCGGCACCGTCGAGGCCATCCCGCTGATCGCCTCCTCCATCATGTCCAAGAAGATCGCCGAGGGCACCGGCTCGCTCGTCCTGGACGTCAAGGTCGGCTCCGGCGCGTTCATGAAGAATCTCGACGACGCCCGCGAACTGGCGTCCACGATGGTGGAGTTGGGCACCGACCACGGCGTGCGGACCGTCGCGCTGCTCACCGACATGGCCACCCCGCTCGGCCTGACCGCGGGCAACGCCCTGGAGGTACGCGAGTCCGTCGAGGTGCTGGCCGGCGGCGGCCCGCAGGACGTCGTCGACCTCACCCTCGCGCTGGCCCGCGAGATGCTGGACGCCGCGGGCCTGAAGGACGCCGACCCGGCCAAGGCGCTGGCCGACGGCTCCGCGATGGACCACTGGCGCCGGATGATCCGCGCCCAGGGCGGCGACCCGGACGCCCCGCTCCCCGTCGCCCGCGAGACGCAGACCCTCACCGCGCCCGCCTCCGGCGTCCTGACCTCCCTGGACGCCTACGCCGTCGGCCTGGCCGCCTGGCGTCTGGGCGCGGGCCGCGCCCGCAAGGAGGACCCGGTGCAGGCGGGCGCCGGCGTGGAGATCCACGCCAAGCCCGGCGACGAGGTCAAGGAGGGCCAGCCGCTGCTGACCCTGCACACCGACACCCCGGAGAAGTTCGACTACGCCCTGCAGTCCCTGGCCGGCGCGTACGACATCGCCCCCGCGGGAACGGACTTCACGCCCAACCCGATCGTCCTCGGCCGCATCGCCTGACGCCCGGCTCCGGTTCAAACCCTCGCCCCATCACACGATCGTGTAATGGGGCGAGGCTGTTTCAGGCACCACGATGGAGCGCATGCCGCTTCGGGGAACCCTGCTGATCCTGTGCACCTCACTGCTCACCGTGGCCTGCTTCCTGCTCTGCGCCCACCTCGTACCGCTCGACGTCCGCACCGCGCAGAACGAGGCGCTGAGCGCGGTGTACGCGCAGGTCGGTGTCGTCTACGCGGTCGTGCTCGCCATGGTCGTCATCGGCGTGTGGGACGCCCGCAAACGCGCCCACACCAACACCTACACCGAGACCAACGCCGTACTCCAGGTCTTCTGGTACGGCCAGGCGCTGCGCGGCGAGGACGGGACCTGGATCACCACGCTCGCCGTGCAGTACACCCGCAGCGTCATCGAGACCGAGTGGGAGCTGCTCGCCGGTGGCCAGGCCAGCCCCCAGGTGTGGAAGCAGTACATAGAGCTGCGGCGCGCGTTGAACACCCACGAGCCCCTGACGGCCGGTGACGAGGGCCGCTACCAGGTGGCCCTGCAGGCCATAGCCCAACTCGGCGACGCCCGCCGCGAGCGCATCAACGAGGCCGCGCAGGGCACGGTCCCCGGCCTGCTGTGGACCGCCCTGCTCCTGGGCGGCGCCGTCACCGTCGGCTTCTCCTTCATGTTCGGCATGGCCGACCTGTGGGTCCACACCGTCGTGATCTTCCTGCTCTCCACCGTCATCGGTTTTCTCATGCTGCTGGCCCACGAGCTCAACCACCCTTTCAGCGGCCCGGTCCGCGTCCACCCCACCGCCTTCGAACTGGCCCTCACCCGTATGTCCACCCTCGTCTGACCTGGGCACAGCGGCCGGCATCCGGACCGCTCTGGACAGCCTCCGGCCGCATGGCCTAGCTTTTGGCCGCCTGGTCAAAAAATGGGCCGGGCGGTCAGCCAGTCATCGGCCCGGGGAGGGCAAGCGGACCGTGGGGGAGCAGCAGCGCTCGTTCATCGAGCAGGCCCGCCGGGCGCAGATCATCGATGCCGCCGTGGAGACCATCGCGGCCAAGGGGTTCGCCGGGGCCTCGCTCGCGCAGATCGCCGAGCGGGCCCGGATCAGCAAGGGCGTGATCTCGTACCACTTCTTTGGCAAGGACGAGCTGATCGAGCAGGTCGTCGGGCAGATCTTCGAGCGGATCGAAGCGTTCATGGCGCCGCGGCTGGAGGAGCAGGAGGCGGGTGGCGGCTGGCTGCGCACCTACATCCAGTCGCTCGCCGAGTACATGCACGGCCACCGGTCCCAACTGGCCGCGCTGAGCGCGATCTTCCACAACTTCCGCGCCGCCGACGGCTCCCCGCGCTACGGAGTGGTGAGCACCGAGCCGCTCTACGCCGCGCTGGAGGAGGTCTTCCGCCAGGCCCAGCAGCGCGGTGAGTTCCGCGCGTTCGACCCCCGCGTGATGGCCGTCAGCCTCCAGTCCGGCCTCGACGCGATGTTCGAGTACTGGAGCGCCTATCCCGAGCACGACCTCGCGGCGCACGCGCGCGAACTGGCCGATCTTTACGAGCACGCCACCCGCGCACAGCACCCGCCCACCGAGTGAACGGTCGCCACAGCACCACTGATCACCGATTGGGGAACCGCCGATGACCCAGCAGGACGGGGAGAGCAAGGCCTCAACCGCCAAGGACATACCCGTCACCCAGCGGGCCGGCCCCGCCCGGCTCCTCTACATCGACAATCTGCGCATCGCGCTGACGGCGCTCGTGGTGCTGCACCACACCGCCGTCACCTACAGCACCATCAACGCCTGGTTCTACACCGAGCCCGCCAAGGACGGCTCGGGGATGCTCCTGGACATCTTCGTCATGGTCAACCAGGCGTTCTTCATGGGCTTCTTCTTCCTGATCGCCGGGCTCTTCACCCCCGGCTCGTACGAGCGCAAGGGCGCGGGCCCCTTCCTGCGGGACCGCCTCAAGCGGCTCGGCATCCCGCTGCTCGCCTTCCTCCTGCTGATCCGCCCGATAGTGGACTTCGGCGCCTACGAGCGGTTCCGCGACCGGCTGTCCTACTGGGCCTTCTACATCGACAGCTGGGACCCGGGCCCGATGTGGTTCGTCGAGGTGCTGCTGGTGTTCACCGCGGCCTATGTCCTGCTGCGCCGCCGCCGGGAGCGCCGTGCGCGGGCCGTCCCCGCCGACGCGCAGGCCCGGGGGGTATGTCCGCTGCGCCCGCGTTCCCTCGTCGCCTTCGGCCTCGGCCTGACCCTCGCCACCTACCTGTGGCGCATCCTCGTCCCGGTCGGCACCTACGTCCCGGTGCTGGGTCTCCCCTCTCCCAACTACCTCCCCCAGTACGCGAGTTTCTTCGCCCTGGGCGTGCTGGCCCACCGCCGCGGCTGGCTGACGTCCCTCTCCCGCACCGCCGGCCGCATCGGCTTCGCCGTCAGCGCCGTGGCCACGCTCGCCTTCCTCCCGGTGGCCCTGCTCTCCCCGCCGGAGTCGATCGCCGGCTTCGGCACCTGGGAGTCGCTGGCCATGGCCGCATGGGAGTCGGCGCTCGCCCTCGGCATGGTCCTCGGCCTGACCGTCCTCTTCCGCGAACGCCTCAATCACCAGGGCCGCACCGCCACCTTCCTCTCCCGCCACGCCTTCACCGTCTACCTCGTCCACCCACCCGTCCTCGTCGCCCTCGGCTACGCCTTCCGCTGGCTGCACGCCCCCGCCATCGAAAAATTCGCCCTGGTCGCAACCCTGGCCCTCCCCTTGTGCTGGACCCTCGCCTACGCCGTCCGCTCCCTCCCGCACGCCGACCGGGTCCTGTAGGGCGCACAGCGCGCCCATAAGGGGCGAGGGGAACCGCGCGACCAGCCACAGACGGCCCGCAGCCGACCGCCCGCACACGATGAAGGGGCCGCCCCACCAGGACAGGTGGATGGGGCGGCCCCTTCGGTTCAGGGGGTGTGACGCGTTCGGCTCAGCGCGTCACGCGGCCTTCTCCAGGCGCAGCAGGCGCTGTTCGGCGACGGCCTTGCGGGTGGCGTACAGCGTGATGGCGGCGGCGCCGAGCATGGCGGTCAGGCCGAGCAGGACGGTGCCGTCCCAGCCGGCGGCGTGGAAGGCGAGGGCGCCGAGCGCGCCGCCGAGGCTGCTGCCGATGTAGTACGCGCACTGGTACAGGGCCGAGGCCTGGGCGCGGGCGGTCTTGGCGGCGCGGCTGACCGAGGAGGAGGCCACCGCGTGTCCGGCGAAGAAGCCCGCGGTGATCAGGACCAGGCCCGCCAGGACCGCCGTCAGGGAGTGGGAGAGGGACAGCAGCAGGCCGCTGGAGGTGGTGCCGACCGCGAGGTAGAGGGCGCCGCGCCGGCCCACGCGGCCCACCAGCTTCCCGGCCGCGGCCGAGGAGAGCGTGCCGACCAGGTAGATCAGGAAGATCGAACCGATCAGGCCCTGGGGAAGGTTGAACGGTTCGCCGACCAGCCGGTAGCCGATGACCGTGTAGATGGCGCCGAAGACCGTCATGAACAGGGCGCCGATGGCGTACAGACGGCGCAGCAGCGGGTCGGAGAGGTGGCCGGCCAACGTGGCGGCCAGCGCCCGCGGCCCCACCGAACGGGACGTGAAGTGGCGGGCCTTGGGGATCAGCAGGCGGAAGACCACGGCGCACAGCACCGCCATCGCGCCGACCGCGGCCAGCCCGGCGCGCCAGCCCCAGGCCTGGGAGACCCAGCCGCTGACGATCCGGCCCGACATGCCGCCGATGCTGTTGCCCGCGACGAACAGCCCGATCGCGCCCACCAGCGCCTTGGCCCGTACCTCCTCGGCGAGGAAGGCCATCGCGGAGGCGGGGAGCCCGGCCAGGGCCACACCCTGTACGGCGCGCAGCGCGATGAGCCAGCCCAGCGACGGGGCGAGCGGCACCAGCATCGCGATCACGGCGGCGACGGAGAGGGAGGCGGTCATCATCGTGCGGCGGCCGAAGCGCTCGGACAGCGCGCTGAGCGGGATGACGGCCAGCGCCAGGCCGAAGGTCGCCGCCGACACGGTCCAGCTCGCCTGGTCGGGGGAGACCCGAAGGTCGGCCGAGATGGCGGGGAGCAGGGCCTGGGTGGAGTACAGGAGGGCGAAGGTCGCCACTCCGGCCGCGAAGAGGGCGAAGCTCATCCGGCGGTAACCGGGGCCACCGGGGCGCAGCTTGGCGGGCTCGGGGTCGGCCGGCTCGGCGGGGGCGGACTCGGCGGCAGGGGACGACGGGGCAGAGGCGTCCGCGCACGGTGTGGCGGACGCCCCGGTATCAGCGGGAGGCATGACGGCGACATTAGGCAGCCAGTTCTCATGCGTCCAATGCATAGAAACGACATAATTGATTCCATGGCGTATGAGCACAGCTCAGGGCGGTCTCTGTCACGGGCAAGCAACAGAAAAGACATTCAGGGAACTAACGAAGAACTAACGGATCTCGGTATCAACTCCTGGGCGGCCCTGCTCACTCCCCGCCTCGCCCAGTTCGCCGCCGTCGCCCGGCACGAGCATGTGACCCGCGCCGCGCAGGAGCTGGGCGTGCCCCAGCCCACCCTCAGCCGTGCCATCGTGCGCCTGGAGGAGGACCTGGGGGTGGCGCTCTTCGCCCGGCACGGCCGTACCCTCTCGCTCACGCCCGCGGGCCGCGCCTTCCTGGCCTCCGTGGAGCGCGCGCTGGCCGATGTGGAGCGCGCCACGGAGTCCGTACGCGCCGATGCCGATCCCGCGGCGGGCAAGGTGGCCTTCGGCTTTCTGCACACCCTGGGGCCCGAGACCGTGCCCGGCCTGATCCGTACCTTCCGCGCCGACCACCCGCGGGTGCGCTTCCAGCTCGTGCAGAACTACGGCGACGCGATGATCGAGCGGCTGCGCGCCGGGGACCTGGACCTGTGTCTGACCTCCCCGGTCCCGGACTCGCCCGACCTGGTGGCCCGGCGCCTGGACGAGCAGAAGCTGCGGCTGGTGGTCCCGGACGACCATCCGCTGGCCTCGCGCAAGCGCATCCGGCTCGCGGAGGCCGCCGCCGAGCTGTTCGTGACCCTGGAGCCGGGCTTCGGCCTGCGCCGTATTACCGACGCCCTGTGCGCCGAGGCCGGTTTCACCCCCAAGATCGCCTTCGAGGGGGAGGAGGCGGAGACGCTGCGCGGCCTGGTCGCGGCCGGGTTCGGGGTGGCGCTGCTGCCGCCGCCGGTCTTTCCCCGGCCCGGAGTGGCCGAGCTGACGGTGACCGCGCCGCGCGCGGTCCGGGAGATCGGGGTGGCCTGGCTGGACGGGCACCCGGACACCCCGCCGGTGGCGGCGTTCAAGAAGTTCCTGCTGTCGCGGCGGGGGCAGCTGCTGCCGCGCTGAGGGGGCGGACCGGGGAGGGGCGGAGACTGGAAACATTCCCTCCGGTCGGTAATTCCTGCGGTGCGAAGGCGATTTGCCGCGTAAAAGTCCCGCCATCCCGTTGTCAAGCGGGGTCTGACTGACAGTTCGGACAGATTTATAGAACTGGCCCTTGCGCCTCACCTGTCACATTGGTCTAGTCTTTCGCCGATCGATCATCGGTCAACTTTCGTCGGGAAAAGACCCCTTGGGGGAATGGTCATGAGCAAGACGAACCCGGAACGTTCCGTCGGACGCAGATCCCTGCTCACCGGTGCGGCAGCGGTGGCCGGCGGTGCCGCCCTGGCTTCGGCACTGCCCACGAGCGCCCAGGCCGCGCCGCGGTCCGCCGCCGCCGGGGAGGCCGCCGCCACCACGTCGAGCGCCGTCACGGTCAAGCCGGGCGACGCCCGCTACCCGGACCTGGTGCGCGGCATCAACCAGCGCTGGGTCGCCAACCCTGAGTACGTCCGTCTGGTCACGACCACCTCCCAGGCCGTCAAGGCGGTCCAGGACGCGGTCTCCGCGGGCAAGCGGCTGACCGTGCGCAGCGGCGGCCACTGCTACGAGGACTTCGTCTTCAACAAGGACGTCCAGGTCGTCGTCGACATGTCGGCCATGACCCAGGTCTACTTCGACGCGGCCAAGAACGCCTTCGCCGTCGAGGCGGGCGCCTCCAACCTCAACATCTACGAGACCCTCTACAAGCTGTACGGGGTCACCCTCCCGGCGGGCTCCTGCGCCTCCGTGGGCGCCGGCGGCCACATATCCGGCGGCGGCTACGGCCTGCTCTCCCGACTGCACGGCCTGACCGTGGACCACCTGTACGGCGTCGAGGTCGTCGTGGTCGACAAGAACGGCACCGCCAAGGCCGTGGTCGCCACCCGCGACTCCACCGACGCCGCCCTGAAGGACCTGTGGTGGGCCCACACCGGCGGCGGTGGCGGCAACTTCGGCCTGATCACCCGCTACTGGCTGCGCACCCCCGGCGCGACGGGCACCGACCCCTCCAAGCTGCTGCCCAAGCCGCCGTCCGAGGTCTTCGTGCACGCCACGTCCTTCAAGTGGGCGGAGATGGACGAGGCCTCCTTCACGCGGCTGCTGCAGAACTGGGGCGCCTGGCACGAGAAGAACAGCGCCCCGGACTCGCCGTACAACTCGCTGTTCGGCCTGCTGAAGCTGAACCACAGCTCCAACGGCCAGATCGGTCTGCTCACGCAGATGGACGCCAAGGTGCCCAACGCGCAGGGCCTGCTGAACGACTACCTCGCCGCCGTCACCGCGGGCGTGGGCGTGCAGCGCCAGGCGATGACCGTACGGATGGGCGAGCACGCGGCGATGCCGCAGTTCGCCGCCCCGCGGACGCTGCCCTGGTACATCGCCACCGACTACCTCAGCGGCGGCAACCCGACGCTGCACGGCAAGTACAAGTCGGCGTACGCGCGCAAGGGCTTCTCCGCCACCCAGATCAAGGCGATGTACAAGCACCTGTCGCGCACCGACTACCACAACCCCGACGCGCTGGTGCAGGTCGACTCCTACGGCGGCCGGATCAACGCGGTCAAGCCCGGCGACACCGCGGTGCCGCAGCGCGACTCGGTCCTCAAGCTCCAGTACCAGACCTACTGGACCGACCCGTCCGAGGAGGCCAAGCACCTCAACTGGATCCGGGAGTTCTACCGCGACGTGTACGCGGAGACCGGCGGTGTGCCGGTCCCCGGCGACATCAACGACGGCTGCTACGTCAACTACCCGGACACCGACCTGAGCACGCAGACGTGGAACGCCTCCACGACGGCGTGGAACAGCCTCTACTACAAGGAGAACTACGCGCGCCTGCAGAAGACCAAGGCCGCGTGGGACCCGAAGAACTTCTTCAAGCACAGCCAGTCGGTGCAACTGCCGTAGTGCGCCGGTGAGATGACCGAGCGGTGTGCTCCGGGCCGGGGAGGGCCGGGGCACACCGCTCAGCTGTCGGGGAACTCCCCGTAGGGCGCGGTCATGAACTCGATGCTGACCGTGCCGCCCGGGTCGCGGACGTAGACCCCGCGGCCGCCGAAGTCGTGGTTGATCTCACCCGTCAGCTTCTGCTCGGGGTCGGCCCAGTAGGGGACGGCGCGCTCGGTGATGCGGCCCATGACCGCGTCGAACTCCTCGTCGGAGACCAGCAGCGCGATGTGCGAGATGTTGATCCGGTCGGCGTCCACCACGCTGTCCAGGAAGTCGATGCCGACGCCGTTGGCGGTGGTCACCTGGGCGAACGGGCCCCAGTGGACGGGCTCGGGGGAGCCCATCAGCCCGGTGAGGAAGGACGCGGCGGCGCGCTGGTCGCGGCAGTGCACGATCACGTGGTCGAGGGTGCCCGGCATACTCGCCTCCAGATCATCAGTGATCCTGACTGTTCGTCTTGCTGAGTATATGGGGTGCTGACTGATTGGCAATCCCTCCGGCGGCAGCAAAGATGTGGGGGTGACGTCACCCAAGCGCCCCAGCGCATCCCTGCCCTCCCTGCCCCAGCCCGGCGAGCTGGTCGGCGACCCCTACGCGCACGGCCCACGGATGCCCGCCGGCATGCTGCGCGGCCCCGGCTTTCTCGTGTCGCACGCCGCACTGCGGCTGTGGGGGATGCTGGAGGAGCGCCTGGCCGAGCACGACATGACCATGCGCCACCACGGACTCCTGGTCACCGTCGCCGAGTTGGGGCCCATCTCCCAGCAGGAGGCCGGCGCGATCCTGCGCACGGACCGTACGACCATGGTCGCCGTGGCCGACGACGCCGAACGCCGCGGCTGGATCTCCCGCGAGCGCGACCCGGCCGACCGCCGGCGCTACGCCCTGACCCTGACGCCCGAGGGGATACGCATGCGCGAACTCGCCGACCGCCTCACCGACGAGGCCGAGGCCACGCTGCTGGAACCCCTGAACGGCGCCGAACGCGATGCCCTGGGCGGGCTGTTGCAGAAGCTGGCCCGCGCACCGCACCCGGACTCCGCCTCGCTGCGGCAGGGCAAGAACGGGCGGCGCGCCGAGGGGTGACGTTTCCCCGGCGCCCGCGGGCCCGGCCTCCGGTCCCGCAGGCCGTGTCCCCGCTGTCGGTGCCTTCGCTGTCGGCGCCTTCGCTGTCGGCGCCTTCGCCGACGGCGCCTTCGCTGTCAGCGCCTTCGCTGTCAGCGCCTTCGCCGTCAGTGCCGCAGAGAGACCCCGAAGCCGGAGGCCAGCGGCATCCGCAGACCCAGGGGCGGGGGCGCGGCCAGGGCGTCCTCGACGGGCCGGGCGAAGGCGCGGGCGAAGAGGGAGCCCATCATGAAGTCCGCTGCCAGCGCCAGGACTTCGGAGCGGTGCTGGTGCAGGGAGTGGCCGTCGGAGTGCACCTCGAAGCGGCACACATCGCGGTTGGCCTTCTTGGCGCGCTCCGCGTAGCGGTAGGACAGATCGGGGTCGTTGCGCTCGTCGTTGGTGCCGTGCACCAGCAGCACCCGGCGGCCCGCGAGCTGCTTGACCGGCTCCGGCCCCTCGCTGTGCGTTCCGGGCCCGGGCAGCCAAGGGGCCAGCGCCAGGACGGAGTTGACGGCCGGGTGCCCGGCGGCGCGCAGGGCGGCCCGCCCGCCCATGCCCGTACCCACCAGGCACACCGGTACGTCGCCGTAGCGCCGCAGCACCTCCTCCAGCGCCCAGTGCGCATCGCGCGCCGGGTGGGCGGCCGGGCCGTTCCAGCCGCGGCAGCGGTAGTGCAGTACGTGCGCGACCAGACCCTCCTCCCGGCCCGCGCGGGCCAGCCTGGCGGCCAGCGGGCGGACCGCCAGCGCCGTCAGGGGTGAGGGCCGCCGGGTGCCCGTCGGCTCACCCTCGGGCAGTAAGAGCGCCACTCCACTCGCCGTCCGCCCCGTCGCCCCCACTGGTCTGCCCAGCCGGGCGGCGCGCTCCGGCACCGCTTGCCGATCCATGGGCGCAACGATGGCAGAAGGCGGCGCCCCGGCCACCTGTCGTGCGGGTCACCGTTGCATATCGTTCAGTGAGATCTACGCGCGTAGGGGCTAGAGTGCCGCAATGACGAGCGAGACCACCAACCTCCCGACAGCGGAGCAGATCAAGCGCGCGCCCAAGGTGCTGCTCCACGACCACCTCGACGGCGGCCTGCGGCCGGCCACGATCGTCGACCTCGCCCGCGAAAGCGGCTACGAGGGCCTCCCCGAGACCGACCCGGAAAAGCTGGGCATCTGGTTCCGCGAGGCCGCCGACTCCGGCTCCCTGGAGCGCTACCTGGAGACCTTCGCGCACACCTGCGCCGTCATGCAGACCCGCGAGGCGCTGGTGCGGGTGGCCGCCGAGTGCGCCGAGGACCTCGCGGCGGACGGCGTGGTGTACGCCGAGATCCGGTACGCCCCCGAGCAGCACCTGGAGAAGGGGCTGAGCCTCGAAGAGGTCGTCGAGGCGGTCAACGAGGGCTTTCGCGAGGGCGAGCGCCGCGCGAAGGCCAACGGCCACCGGATCCGCGTCGGCGCCCTGCTCACCGCCATGCGGCACGCGGCCCGCGCCCTGGAGATCGCCGAACTGGCCAACCGCTACCGCGACTTGGGCGTCGTCGGCTTCGACATCGCCGGGGCCGAGGCGGGCTTCCCGCCCACCCGCCACCTGGACGCCTTCGAGTACCTCAAGCGCGAGAACAACCACTTCACCATCCACGCCGGCGAGGCCTTCGGCCTGCCCTCCATCTGGCAGGCCCTGCAGTGGTGCGGCGCCGACCGCCTGGGCCACGGCGTGCGCATCATCGACGACATCGAGGTCGCCGACGACGGCTCGGTGAAGCTGGGCCGCCTGGCCTCCTACGTGCGCGACAAGCGCATTCCGCTGGAGATGTGCCCGACCTCCAACCTCCAGACGGGCGCCGCCAGTTCGTACGCCGAGCACCCCATCGGGCTGCTGCGCCGGCTCCAGTTCCGCCTCACGGTCAACACCGACAACCGGCTGATGAGCGGCACGAGCATGACCCAGGAATTCGAGCACCTGGTCAAGACATTTCGATACACGCTCGATGACATGCAGTGGTTTACAGTCAATGCGATGAAATCAGCGTTCATTCCTTTCGATGAACGTCTCGCCATGATCAATGACGTGATCAAGCCCGGATATGCCGAGCTCAGGTCCGAATGGCTGTTCCGTCACGCGGGCACGACCACCCCTGTGAGCAGTGGTTCTGACGCTGTGTAAGCGGAATCCGCACGGGAGTTGAGGCGGCCGGGACGATGCGTTCCGGCCGCTCTTCCGTGCCGCGGGGGGTTTGCGGCGCCGGTGATCTCCTCACTAGGTTCCTGTGCCGGTCAAGCCCCCGTGACAAGGACGTATTTCGATGAAGCAGGGAACCGTCAAGACTCTCGGTGTCGCCGCGCTCGGTGCCGCCTTCGCCGCCACCGCGGCCGGCAGCGCCTCCGCCGCCTCGCCGACCGAGATGGCCACCAGCGCCGCCACCGGGCTCGTACAGCAGCTCCCCGTCGACCAGGCCGCCAAGTCCCTGCCCGCGGGCACGGCGGAGTCTCTGGCCGCCGGCCAGAACGCGCTGGGCAGCGGCGCCGCCACGCTGCCGATGACCGCCGACAAGTCCCTGCCGACCGTCGCCGCGGGCGGCGAGGGCGGCGGCCTGCCGGGCGGCGACCTGCTCGGCGGCCTGCCGGTCGCGGGCGACGCGGCCAAGGGCGGTCTGCCGACCGACGCCGTCACCGGCGGTCTGCCGACCGGCGCCGTCCCCGGCGGCCTGCCCGGCCTCGGCTGAACCTGCCGCCCGTGTGCACATGGCCGTGGGGGGGGGGGGGGGGGGGGGGGGGGGGGGGGGGGGGGGGGGGGGGGGGGGGGGGGGGGGGGGGGGGGGGGG